>JANMEX010000443.1:0-25421 GCA_031377485.1 Phyllobacteriaceae bacterium | reverse complement strand
ACCGGCCGGTCAATTTCGCCGTCTTGCAGATGTTCGGACAAGATCGCGTCGAGCACCGCATCAACCTTGAGCGCGGATGCGCCAAGGCGGATGTCAAAAGCCGGGATTTCACTGCGCTCACTCATGTGTGCGGCATCGCCTGAAAAGGAGAAACCGTCAAGGGTGCAACATCATGGCCAGGCAGCATTGCACCAAATGCGAAGGGCGGCTAAGTCAAAACCAAAGCATGGGACCAGGAAAGTCAAGGCAGGGCGACGTATTGGTGACGGGGATCGGCAAACTCGGCAGTTACGGATGGCGTGGCACTGTGCGCAAAATCATCCGCTATGGGCTGATGCTGGCGGCAGCACCTCTGGTGCTGATGGTCATATACATGGTGCCTTTCGTTCACCCGGTATCGACGCTGATGCTGAAAGATCTGGTGACGCTGCAAGGCTATAACCGGCAATGGGTCTCCATAGACGACATCGCGCCGGTGCTCATTCATTCGGTCATGATGTCGGAAGACGGCCAATATTGCGCCCATTCCGGCGTGGACTGGACTGCACTGAACCAAGTGATTGACGATGCCATGGACGGCGAAGGCTCGCGCGGCGCTTCGACCATTCCGATGCAGACCGTCAAAAACCTGTTCTTGTGGAACTCCCGTTCGATTGTCCGCAAAGCCGTGGAACTGCCTTATGCTTTGGCAGCCGATTTGATCTGGTCAAAGCGGCGCTTGATGGAGATTTATCTCAACATCGCCGAATGGGGGCCGGGCATTTACGGCATTGAAGCGGCTGCTCAGAAGCACTTTGGCGTTTCTGCGAAAAAGCTGACCGCGCGCCAAGCTTCGCTGCTGGCCGTATCGCTGCCAAACCCGATATTGCGCAAGCCTTCCAAGCCCTCGCGCGGACTGGTAAGGCTGGCGAGGCTCAATGAGCGACGCGCCGCACATGCCGGCGGATATGTCGATTGCGTCACGCCATAATTTTTTTGTGGCAGCGACTGGTCAAATCCGGAATGCGCGTGTATAGGCACGGCACAATTTTCGGAAATTTTGCCGGATGCAGAAGCGGTCAAGCCGCTTTTTCCGGCTGTAGAGTTAGATGGAGCAGTCCCATGGCAGTGCCAAAAAGAAAAACTTCGCCGTCCAAGCGCGGCATGCGCCGTTCGGCCGATGCGCTGGTTGCACCGACCTATGTCGAAGACAAGGCCTCGGGTGAACTGCGCCGTCCGCACCACATCGACCTGAAGACCGGCATGTACCGCGGCCGTCAGGTTCTGGACGCCAAGACCAAGTAATTCATCTGCCATTGCAGACCTGAAGGCCGGTGCCATGCGCACCGGCCTTTTTGTGTTTGTGCCGGTTTACAGTCCGGTCATCCTTCAGCCATGATCCGCCGCGAGATATTCAAGCATCTGCAGGGCGGGAACCCACAGCACATGGAAATTCTGGCGCAAGTCACGGCCTCGGTGATCATCTTCTTTGCGCGGATGATCACGGCCGTGCGTGGCATATGGGTCGGCGTCGAGCCATCGCGGCGCCAGCGGGTCTATTTTGCCAATCATGTCAGCCACGGTGACTTTATTCTCCTCTGGACCGTTCTGCCGGAGCGGCTTCGGCGCAAGACGCGCCCCGTTGCCGGTTCCGACTACTGGATGAAATCGCCGCTGCGCCAGTTTATCGGGCGCGATGTGTTCAAATCGGTGCTGATTGACCGCGATCCCGAGACGAGAACAGAAGATCCGGTGGAAAAAATGGCCGAGGCACTGGATGAAAATGCTTCGCTGATCGTCTTCCCTGAAGGCACGCGAAACTCAGGCGAGCAACCGCTGTTGCCGTTCAAAAGCGGACTCTACCATTTGGCACGCGAGCGTCCGGCGGTTGATCTGGTGCCGGTCTGGATTGCCAATCTCAACCGCGTCATGCCCAAGGGTGAATTTGTGCCGATACCGCTTATTTGCACCGTCACATTCGGCGCGCCGCTGCATGTCGGGGCGGATGAAGCGAAGGACGCATTTCTGGCGCGTGCCAGCGCGGCGCTGCTCGCCTTGTCTGCACCACAGAACGGAGCGGACAAATGAACGCGCCTTACGCGGATTTGTTCACCCTGCTCGGCGGGCTTGCCGGGGTTTTGATCGCAGCGTCAGCGGTCGGTTATATCTTGCAGCAGCGCCTGTCTCCGGACGGCTCAAACGCTGTAATCGAAAATCTCAACGACCGCATCTATGCCTGGTGGGCCATGGTGGTGCTGATCGGGCTGGCACTGATATTCGGGCGCACTGGCGCGGTGTTGCTGTTCGCCTTTGCCTCGTTTGCCGCCCTGCGCGAATTTGTGACGCTGACCAACACCCGCCGCGCCGACCATTGGGCATTGGCGACGGCGTTTTTCATCGTTCTTCCCGTGCATTACTGGTTTATCTGGGCTGGCAAGACCGGCGCTTATTCGATCTTCATTCCGGTTTACGCCTTCCTGTTGATGCCGATCATTTCGGCGCTAAGGGGCGACAAGGACCGGTTCCTGATCCGCATCGCCGAAGTCCAGTGGGCGCTGATGATCTGTGTTTACTGCGCAAGCCATGTCCCGGCGCTGCTCGATCTGAAAATCCCCGGCTATGAGGGCCGCAATATCTTGCTGATCGCCTTCCTTGTCGTGGTCGTTCAATCAAGTGATGTGCTGCAATATGTCTGGGGCAAACTTCTTGGCAAAACCAAAATTGCACCGGAATTGTCGCCGTCGAAAACGGTAGAGGGGTTTGTCGGTGGCGCGCTTTCAGCCACGCTGGTTGGCGCGGGCCTGTCATGGATGACGCCTTTTGGCCCATTGAACGCCGCCCTTTTGTCTTTGGCGATTGTTGTCATGGGCTTTTTTGGCGGGCTGGTGATGTCCGCTATCAAGCGCGACCGCGGCGTCAAGGACTGGGGACACATGATCGCGGGGCACGGGGGGTTCATTGATCGGCTCGACTCAGTGGTCTTTTCGGCACCGATTTTCTATCATCTCGTCCATTATGGATGGGGCTCCTGATGGCAGACATCAAGAACCGCCGACCGCTTGCCAGCCGCAAGTCCGGCTGGGCTGCCTATTTGACCAAGCGGCTGGCGGCCACCTGGGTGACCCCAAACCAGATTTCAATGGCAAGCACGGTTGCGGCCGCAGCGGCAGGGTCTGCATTTTGGACGTCGGGTCATGCCGACGGGATCGTCCGTTTTTCGCTGCTAATTGCGGCGGCGCTGTTTTGCCAGTTGCGACTGGTGTGCAATCTGCTTGATGGCATGGTGGCGATCGAGGCCGGCAAAAGTGCGCCCGACGGCGCATTCTGGAATGAATTTCCCGACCGTATCGCCGATATCCTTATTTTTGTTGGCGCAGGCTATGGCGCTGGCAATCCGGCGCTCGGCTGGGCGGCAGCGGCGCTTGCGGTGCTGACTGCCTATGTCAGGGAGCATGGCCGGGCTTGCGGTGCACCGGCGGACTATTGCGGCCCGATGGCCAAGCAGCACCGGATGGCGGTGATGACATTGGCAGCCGGATTGGCCGCGCTTGAACCCTTGTGGCAAGGCACTGGTCTTGCACTTGACATGGCATTGTGGGTGGTTGCCATTGGCAGCGCGGTCACAGCCTTGCGCCGCGCGTCGCGTTTGGTCGCATATTTAAGGGCTGTTGTGCGCTGAACCCCACTCCGCTAAGCCTCGGTCAGGATATTCCGATTCATTTCAATCCATGAGGCTTTTCATGTTTGCCAGCGTTCCGCTCCTCGCGATTTCCCTCATAATTTACAACATCATTGTATTCGCCACCGGCGGCGCGGCAGGTGACCCGTTGCACACCGAAGTTTTTTCGATGGGCATGATGTCCGGCGGGCGATTTGCGCTCAACATGGGCGACGGGATCATCATCGCCTCGCTGATCCTGCTGTTCTTCGAAATCCTCAAATCCACCCGCACTTCAAATGCCTCCGTAGTCGACCATTTGCTGTCGACCGGCGTGTTCATCGCATTTCTGGTGGAATTCCTGCTGGTGCCAGCGGCAGCAACAGGGGTATTTTTCATCGTGATGGTGATGGCACTGATTGACGTGATGGCCGGGTTCTCGGTGTCCATCCGCTCGTCAGGCAGGGATATCAACTATAATTGAGCCGGCTCCAGCTTAACCCTTGCTGATCGACTCCAGCTTGCGCTGCATGGCGGCAATCTGTTCCTTGAGGTCGCTCAAGTCATCCTTGGCAAGTTCGGCAGTAGGCATTTGTTGTGGTTCTGCGGCTTCCGGCGCGCCATTTGCGGCAGGCAATCCGAACGGAATGAACATTTTCATCGCGTTCTGGAACATTTCCGTGTTGCGGCGCACTGTGTCTTCCATGGCTTTCATGGGCTCAATGCCAATGATGCCTATTGGTGACTTACCAAAAGCAGCAGTCAATTGTTCGCGCATGCGTTCTTGCTCGCCCGAGAAAGCTTTCAGCGATTGCTCCAGGAAGCTCGGCACCACCATCTGCATCTGATCGCCATAAAACGAAATCAGCTGGCGCAGGAACGGGATTGGCAGCATGTTTGCGCCATCCTTGTTTTCCAGCTCGAAAATGATCTGCGTCAGCACCGGATGCGTGATGTCCTCACCGGTTTTGGCGTCCTGAACGGTGAAATCCTCACCTTTCTTGACCATTTCAGCCAAATCTTCCAGCGTCACATAGGTGCTGGTGCTCGTATTGTAGAGCCGCCGGTTCGCGTATTTCTTGATGACAATGTCATCTTTTTTCACAGCCATGGTTCACCTCCCAATGAATGCCACCGCATTTTTGTAAGCGGAGACTTTCATTTGAAATTCTTCCGATGCTGCACTCTATGCGCAAAATGCTGCAGTTTCCAAGCTAAATTGTGCGGCGCGAAAGCGCAGTGCAGCAATTGGGCAAACAAGAAGACGCACAAAATCTCTAGGCGGTAAGTCGTAAACCCATTTTCCCGTTTGACAGCAACCGCATCCGGTGAAACCCTTGGACAAAAGCCGGTATTCCGGCACCTTTGAAACATACGGGAGATTTTTCATGAGCCAGTCCATTGTCATTGCCAGCGCTGCCCGCACACCGGTCGGTTCGTTCAACGGCGCGCTTGCAGGCGTTTCCGCCCATGCACTCGGTGCAATTGCCATTCAGGAAGCGCTGCTGCGCGCCGGTGTTGCGCCAGGCGAAGTTGATGAAGTGATCATGGGGCAGATCCTCACCGCTGGTCAGGGCCAGAACCCTGCCCGTCAGGCAGCGATGGGCGCAGGCATTCCGCAGGAGGCAACTGCCTGGGGCTTGAACCAGCTTTGCGGCTCCGGCCTTCGCGCCGTCGCGCTCGGAATGCAGCAGATTGCCATGGGCGATGCCAAGATCATTGTTGCGGGTGGACAAGAGAGCATGTCCGGCGCGCCGCACTGCGCTCACTTGCGCAACGGCACCAAGATGGGCTCGCTCGAACTGATGGACACGATGCTGAAGGATGGACTGACCGACGCTTTCTTCGGCTATCACATGGGCACAACGGCTGAAAACGTCGCCAAGAAATGGCAACTGACCCGCGACGAGCAAGACAATTTCGCGGTTGCTTCGCAGAACAAGGCCGAAGCTGCGCAGAAGGCCGGTAAATTCAAGGATGAGATCATTCCGGTCACCATCAAGGGCCGCAAGGGCGATGTCATTGTCTCGGATGATGAATACATCAAGCATGGTGTGACGCTCGACGCCATTGCCAAGCTTCGCCCGGCCTTCGACAAGGAAGGCACTGTGACGGCCGCCAATGCATCCGGCATCAATGATGGCGCCGCTGTTACCGTTTTGATGAGTGAGGCCGAAGCTGCACGTCGCGGCGCAACGCCGCTGGCGCGCATTGTATCTTGGGCCACCGCCGGTGTTGATCCGGCCATCATGGGCACCGGACCGATCCCGTCTTCGCGCCGCGCTTTGGAAAAGGCCGGATGGTCGGTCGGCGATCTGGATCTGGTTGAAGCCAACGAGGCGTTTGCCGCGCAGGCCTGCGCTGTCAACAAGGACATGGGCTGGGACCCGTCCATCGTTAATGTGAACGGCGGCGCGATTGCCATTGGCCATCCGGTCGGCGCATCGGGCGCGCGCATTCTCAATACGCTGCTTTATGAACTGAAGCGCCGCGGCGGCAAGAAAGGCCTTGCCACGCTCTGCATTGGCGGCGGCATGGGCGTTGCCCTTTGCATTGAGGCGCTTTGATCTGAAGGTTGGGAACGCCACGTTGGGAGACGGGGCGTTTCAATTTAATTCTCAACAGTCTGGGAGGACAGTATGGCACGAACAGCATTGGTTACCGGCGGTTCGCGTGGCATTGGCGCAGCAATAGCCGTGGCTTTGAAAGCTGCCGGTTACAACGTTGCGGCAAGCTATGCAGGCAATGATGATGCGGCAGCAAAATTCACATCTGAAACCGGCATCAAGACTTATAAATGGGACGTGGGCAATTATGCTGCGTGTGCAGCAGGCATTGCACAGGTCGAGGCTGATCTTGGTCCGGTCGAGGTGCTGGTCAACAA
This sequence comes from Phyllobacteriaceae bacterium, assembly GCA_031377485.1. Classification (GTDB taxonomy): domain Bacteria; phylum Pseudomonadota; class Alphaproteobacteria; order Rhizobiales; family Rhizobiaceae; genus JANMEX01. The sequence goes on along the minus strand of JANMEX010000443.1, from coordinate 18,900 downwards.
TGCCGGCATCACCAAGGACGCCAAGTTACACAAAATGACGCCGGACCAATGGAACGCGGTGATCAACACCAACCTGACCGGCCTGTTCAACATGACCCATCCGGTCTGGACAGGCATGCGCGACCGCAAATTTGGCCGCGTGATCAACATCTCGTCAGTTAATGGCCAGAAGGGCCAGGCGGGCCAGGCGAACTATTCTGCGGCCAAGGCCGGTGACATCGGCTTTACCCGCGCGCTGGCACAAGAAGGCGCGCGCGCGGGCGTTACGGTCAATGCGATCTGCCCGGGCTATATCGGCACGGAAATGGTCATGGCCATCGACGAGAAAGTGCTCAACGAGCGCATCATCCCGCAAATTCCGGTTGGTCGCCTTGGCACGCCGGAAGAAATCGCCCGCTGTGTGGTGTTTCTTGCATCAGATGATGCCGGCTTCATCACCGGTGCGACGCTTTCCGCCAACGGCGGGCAGTTCTTCAGCTGAAACAATCAGCGCTCGCGCAGAATTGAACATGCGGGGTGGAAAACCGGTTCCGGTTTTTCACCCTGCTTGTTAGCGTGGATGGCATAATCACCGAAAAGGCGATGGCCATGCGCACAACAGCATTTTCACTGACCCTCATACTTTCAACTTCGCCCGTGTTTGCCGATGCCATTGACGGCGATTGGTGCAACCGCAATGGCGCGCATCTGCATATTGCCGGACCCGCAATCACGCTGGGCGCGGGTCAAATCATCATGGGCAAATACGGTCGCCACGCCTTCAGCTACATCGCGCCAAAGGGCGATCCGGAATTCGGGGCCGAGGTCATGTTCGTACTCCGCTCGGAAACCGAAATGCGCCGGGTACGCGATCCAATGGCGATGCCCGAACATGACGATCTGTGGCAGCGCTGCGAAACCATCAGCCTCACCAATTCCCGTCTCATTTTGGGACAGGCCGCTTCCAACAGTTAACGCCTGCTTTGGCGAATGTGCCAAACGCGTCGCAACGGCCATGCGCGATGGTGTGCCAAGGTCCTTTACCACACAACATCTTGTGCGAACGAACGGCCAACACGGAACCAACGCTGATTCGTCGCCGATTCGTTCCCGCTATGACCTGATTGTTAACGGACGAACCTGAAACAGTGTCCCGAGGGTTAAATTCAAGTCAAGCTTCATTGCCAATAAGTTAATTTATTCAATATGTTGGAGCCAAACTTGAAGATGGTTCAGAAAGCGGGTTGCAAAGGTTAAAGCGCGACAGGCAAACCGGTGCTTTGTTCCAAAGAGCGATTCAGCATATGGCAAGCAAACTGCTTATGGACACTATATCTAGCCGTGAACGAAACCTGAATCTGGCTGAGTCAGTGATTCGTCGCTGATTCGTTCCCAGCCCGTTCCAAACATTAATTTGGTCAACATTATTGCCGTAATTACCCGGCTTTTATTGCGTATAGCCGCGCAGATTGGCCAATTGGCCTGTGCTGCGCTAAATAACTTTTCGATAGTCACCGGAGCCTTTCATGAACCTCTTGTTCCGCATGTTTTTGACGATTTTCCTGGCCGGGCGCGCCAAAAAGCTTGAACCGCTGGACGTGTCGAGCAAACACATGCGCGTGCTGCCCAATGATCTGGACGTGCAGATGCACATGAACAACGGGCGATTTCTGTCAATCATGGACCTTGGCAGGCTTGACCTGATGGTGCGTCTCGGCTTTTGGGGCATCGCACGGCAGCGCGGCTGGTTTCCGCTTGTCGGCAGCGTCAAGACTGATTACCGCCGCCCGCTGACTGTGTTCCAGAAATTCGAAATGACCACGCAAATCGTCGGCTGGGATGATCGCTGGGTATTTGTCGAGCAGCAGCTCCTGTCTGGAGGCAAATTGTGCGCCCGGGCACTGTTGAAAACGATGATACGCAGCAAGCAAGGATTGGTCACGCCGCAAGAGGTTATGGGCGTGACCGGTTTCCAGTTTGAAATGCCGGAATTGTCGGCGGAGATGAAGGGTTTGCTCTGAACCGCAAGTGAAAACTGGATTAGAGCTCTTCTAGCGGTTTACCGAACTTCCGCCAAACACCGCATGCTGGCGAGCCGCTGGCTGAAACAGACTATAGATCATTTTGGGTTCTGCGGGCTGACTCACGCTATCCAAGGCACTTCGATAGTCTGGCGAAAGCACGAGATCAAGCGCAGCGCCATTGTCCAGAACGTGTTCTGAACGGCTGACGCCCATGAGCGTGGACGTCACGCCTTTTCGGCCAGTCACCCAGGCAAGCGCAATGCGCGCTGCGCTTTGACCCGTCTCTTTTGAAATTTGCCGCAGCAACTCGACAATTTTCCAGTTTCGTTCGGTGAAAAGACTGTCGCCAAAGGGGTTGGCACCGTCCAGACGTTTGTCGTCACCGTCACGCTTGGTGCCCCCCTTTTGCGCTTCACGTGGCAGGCCCGCTGCCCTTGGACCTGCTGCCTCGACGGTCTTGCGATCATACTTGCCTGTCAGAAAGCCGAATGCGAGCGGGCTCCAAGGCACAACGCCCAACCCGAATTCGCCAGCCAAAGGCAAATGCTCGTCTTCAATGTCGCGGTTTGCCAACGAATAATAATATTGAAGGGCAATGGGCCCCGGAAGACCCCGAACCGACGCTAAAGTCGCCAATTTCGCGACATACCAAGCAGGCGCATTCGACATGCCCCAATAACGTATCTTGCCGGAGCGCACGAGCGCAGCCATTGTTTCCAAAAGCTCTTCGGCAGGCGTTACAGAATCCCAGACATGGATCCAGAATAGGTCGATATAGTCTGTTTGCAGTCTGCGGAGCGACCCATTCAGAGCCTCATTTAGATGCTTGGCGCCATTTCCACCCTGCAACAAACCTTGGCCGGAGGCAAAGCCGGCTTTCGTTGCGAGGACGATAGAGTTGCGCAAGGTCCGTTCTGCAATGAATTTTCCAAGCATTTCCTCGCTGCGCCCGCCGGAATACACATCCGCCGTGTCAACAAAATTGCCGCCGGCCTCGACATAGGCGTCAAAGACATTGCGCGAATCCTCTTCGCCGGAACCCCATCTGGCGGTACCAAAGGTCATGGTACCAAGGGCAAACGGGCTGACAACAAGGCCTGAGCGACCGAGCGTGCGATAGTTTGAAAACGGCATTGTTTTAATTTCCTAGTGATTGATATGAAACCCTATGGGCCACTTGAAACAAGGCGTCAACTATTTTATATCGATCACTATGAAATCTTCTGAGCAAAGCGAATCGCGAAAAGTTGGTCGCCCTCTGTCATTTGACCGCGAGACGGCGCTGAAAAAGGCAATGCTGCTGTTTTGGCGCAGTGGCTATGAAGCAACATCGCTCAGCGACTTGACCTCTGCCATGGGTATCACCGCGCCGAGTATTTACAGCGCATTCGGCGACAAGAAGAATTTGTTCTTGCAAACCGTTGATGTTTATCTGTCTGGCCCAACATCTTCGGATATCATAATCGAACGGGCCGCCACGGCAAAAGATGCGGCACGCGGGCTGCTGGATGCAGCCGTGATCGGGTTTACCGGCAGCGATACGCCGCCGGGATGTTTGCTCGCAAGTTCTGCCATCTCTTGTTCGCCGGCTGCTGCCGATGTGCAAAAATCCCTCGCTGACCGGCGCAAGCAGATTGAGTTATCACTGCATGACAAGATCACGGCAGCAATCCATTCGGGAGAATTGGAAAGTTCTGCTTCGCCCGATGCACTTGCCGGCCATGTTATGGCAGTCATTCAAGGCATGTCTACACTTGCCAGAGACGGCGCAAGCCGGGAAAAACTGGCAAGTGTGGCGCGGTTGGCGATGAAAGCGTGGGGTTAGCATGCAAAACAGAGGTTTCGGACGCTGTATTTTTGCATTCCCCAAACCTCAATGCTAGGCAAACCATAATCACTGCTTATTTAAAGCATTCATCGAACAAGCCATTTCACCAGAGCAATCCATTGCCCCCATGACTTTCAGCCGCCCCATCAAAGATCCATTAAATCTGTCCGGGCGCGGTGTGACGGCGGTGCTGGGGCCGACCAATACGGGCAAGACGCATTACGCCATCGAGCGGATGGTCTCCTACCCAACCGGCGTTATTGGCCTGCCGCTGCGGCTTCTGGCGCGCGAAGTTTACACGCGGGTTTGCGAAAAGGTTGGCGAAGAACATGTGGCGCTGATCACAGGCGAGGAAAAGATCGTGCCGCCAAGGGCCCGCTTTTCGGTCTGTACGGTGGAAGCCATGCCGCGCGAAACCAAGGCGGCCTTTGTCGCCATCGACGAGGTGCAGCTTGCCGGCGATCTGGAGCGCGGGCATATTTTCACCGACCGCATCTTGCATCTGCGTGGCTATGAGGAAACGCTGCTGCTCGGCGCGGAGACCATGCGCGGCATTCTTGAGCATCTCCTTCGCGGCATCAACATCGTCACGCGCCCGCGCCTTTCCCAAATTGTCCATGCCGGACAAAAGAAGATCACACGCCTGCCGCCACGCTCGGCCATCGTCGCCTTCTCGACGGAAGAAGTTTACGCGATCGCCGAACTCATCCGCCGCCAGCGCGGCGGTGCGGCAGTGGTGACCGGCGCGCTTTCACCGCGCACCCGCAATGCGCAGGTCGAATTGTACCAGTCGGGCGATGTGGATTTTCTGGTGGCAACGGATGCCATCGGCATGGGGCTCAATCTCGACCTTGACCACGTGGCGTTTGCCCAGACCCGCAAATATGACGGGTTCCAGTTCCGCCAGCTCAACGCAGGAGAACTTGGACAGATCGCCGGGCGTGCCGGGCGGCATGTGCGTGATGGGACTTTCGGCACCACCGGCCGCGCGGAAAGCTTCAGCGAAGAACAGGTAGCGCGCATCGAGAGCCATGAGTTTGATCCGGTGCGCGTATTGCAATGGCGCACGGCGCAGTTTGATTTCTCATCGGTCGAGACGCTTGTGCGTTCGCTTGACACAATCGCGCCTGTCGATGGCCTCACCCGCTCGCTGCCTTCGGTCGATGCCGAGGCGCTCCACTTCCTCATCAAGGACGAGGACATCCGCCGCATCGCCGACAAGTCACACCGGGTCGAAACACTGTGGGATGCCTGCGCGCTACCCGACTATCGAAAGATAGCACCGGCCCAACATGCCGAAATCGTCGGCCAGATTTTCCTCGATCTGGCCAAGCGCGGCCATGTCGATGAGACCTATATGGCCGAACAGGTGCGCCGGGCGGACAATCCGGAGGGTGATATTGATGCTCTTTCGCAACGCATTGCGCAAATTCGTACATGGACATATGTGTCGCACCGCCCGGGATGGCTTGCCAAGCCGCTCTCTTGGCAGGAAAAGACACGTGAAATAGAAGACCGCCTCTCCGATGCGTTGCACGAGAGGTTGACGAAACGCTTTGTAGACCGCAGGACAAGCGTTCTCATGAAGCGGTTAAGAGAGAAAGCGATGCTCGAAGCAGAAATTACGGTCAACGGCGACGTGCTGGTTGAAGGACATATTGTCGGCCAGTTGCAGGGATTCCGGTTTGCAGCCGATGGTCCCGCCGATGGCGAAGACGGCAAGGCAATCCGCGCGGCGGCGATGAAGTCGCTGGCGGTCGAGTATGATGCTCGTGCTTACCGCTTCGCCGCATCGCCCAACGGTGACATCTCACTCGGCTCGGATGGCTATGTCCGCTGGCTCGGCGCACCGATTGCCACGCTCGCCGCATCCGATGATTTCCTGAAACCGCGTGTCATCCTTCTGGCCGATGAACAACTCTCCGGTTCATCGCGTGACATGGTTGACCAGCGTGCGGCCCGCTTTGTGCAGTTCCAGATCGACCAGCATCTCAAAGCACTTGCCGACCTTGCCACGGGTGAAGGTCTGGAAGGCGTCGCCAAGGGTCTGGCATTCCGGATTTATGAAGCGCAGGGCGTGTTGAAACGGCGCGATGTGGCCGATGAAGCAAAGTCTCTCGATCAGGAAGCCCGCAGCGCAATGCGCAAGCTCGGCATCCGTTTTGGCGCATACCACATTTTCCTGCCGGCTCTTTTAAAGCCTGCACCGGCACAACTGGTCACGCTCCTCTGGGCATTGAAGAATGATGCCAAGGACAAGCCTGGTTACGGCGATGTGGTCGCTGCGCTGGCTGCCGGTCGCACATCTATTGTTGCCGATCCGGCCTTCGACCGCGAGTTCTATCGCATTGGCGGCTTTCGCTATCTGGGCAAACGCGCTGTGCGCATCGACATTCTCGAGCGCCTGGCTGATTTCATCCGCCCGACGCTGGCCTGGAAACAGGGTCAAGGTGCGCGTCCCGCAGGTGCTTATGACGGCGAGCGCTTCATGGTTACGCCCGCAATGATGTCGATCCTCGGCGCGACCGCAGGCGACATGGAGGAAATTCTCAAGGGTCTCGGCTATCGCTCCGAATCGCTTCCGGCTGACGATGTGGAAAAGAAAACGGCTGAGATTGACGCTGCTGTTGCCGCTGCCGCGCCAGCACCGGCTGTGCCTGAAGTCATCGTCGAGCGCATTTCGCGCGCCGAGCCGGATAAGACGGAAGAACCCGCCACAGAAACTGCGCCTTTGATCGACGGAGCGGAAGTAACTTCCGTGGAAGAGGCACCGAAAGTCGTTCTCCTGTGGAAGCAAGGCAAATTCGAGCCGCGCCAGCAGGGCGACCGCAATGGCGGAAATCGCCGTCCAGGCGGCCAACGCGGCAACGCACCGCGCGGCGATGGCGCACCTCGCGCTGAGGGCGAGGCACAGCCGGCCAACCGCGGCGACCGCGGCCCGCGCCGGGATCGTCCGGCAAATGCCGAAGGCGAAAACCGCCCACGTCACCAGGGTAACCGCCCGCCGCGTGCCGATGGTGACGCAAAAGGTGGGCGCCCCGACTTCAAGCAGGGCAACCGCGACGATCGCAACAAGCGGCCCGAGCAGCAAAAGAATGAATACAAGGGCAATCAAAAGCCGCGGGAAGAACGTGCGCCGAAGTTTGATCCGGATTCGCCCTTTGCCAAGCTCGCTGCTCTGCGTGATCAACTGAAGAAGTAGGCAAGGGCATTGTCAGGCGCCGAAAAACAGCGAATCGACAAGTGGCTGTTTTTCGCGCGCGTGGTTAAATCGCGCAGCATCGCCGCCAAACTGGCCGAAGGCGGCAAGATCACTGTCAACGATGTCCGCTGCAATGGCGCAAGCCATGGCGTCAAACCGGGTGACCGGCTGATCGTTGATCTCGAGCGGGTGGAACGAATCCTTATCGTTCGTGCAATTGGCGAGCGGCGCGGGCCGGCGCCGGAAGCTGCCCTCCTGTTCGAAGACGTAACGCCGCCACCGGCACCGAAGGATACGGGGCTGGTTCCAACGCACGGCGGCCGTCCCGAAAAGGCCGAACGCCGTGCCTACGAGCGTTTGCGGGCGCAGATTTTTGACCGCGATTAAACCGTCGCTGGCCTTCATCAGGATTAAAATCAAATCATGACGCATCCGTTTTCGCCATTTGAGACCCTGGCAAGCCAGCTTCTGCCGCACGCCACTGGCGGCAATGACGGATCGCACGACATCGCGCACCTACAACGGGTCTGGAAGAACGCAGCCAAAATTCATGCGATCGAAGGCGGTGATATCGAAATGCTTTGTGCCGCCGTCTTGCTGCATGATTGCGTTTCGGTCGAAAAGAATGATCCGCGCCGGGCGCAAGCCTCGCGTCTTTCAGCGCAAAACGGTGCAGGCCTCCTTGCAGATTTGGGCTGGCCATCAGAACGTATCGCGCAGACCGCCCATGCCATTGAGGCGCACAGTTTTTCAGCCGGCATCACGCCTTTGACACTCGAAGCAAAAATCCTGCAGGATGCCGACCGATTGGATGCGATTGGTCTGATCGGTGCCGCGCGGTGTTTTTACATTGCCGGCCGTATGGGCAGCGGGCTTTACAATACAGATGAGCCTGTTGCGGTATCGCGTGCGCTTGATGACAAGCAATATGCACTCGATCACTTTCACGCCAAGCTGTTCAAACTCGCCGACGGTTTCCAAACTGCGACAGGCGCGGCGCTGGCCAAACAGCGCCATGGAAAGCTGGAGCAATTTCTCGCCGACTTTTTGGACGAAATTTAACACGGGTCAAAGCCAGTAATCAGCTTTGCGAAAATCCATTCCGCTTTTTGCGGATTTGCCGCAGTGCACTGACTTGATATGGCCGTACAAAGCCGCTAACTCGGCGCACAAGATTTTTCGGCTGGAGCCCTTCTGCGATGACCTATGTGGTTACCGACAATTGCATTCGCTGCAAATACATGGACTGCATTGAAGTCTGCCCCGTGGATTGTTTCTACGAAGGCGACAACATGCTCGTCATCCATCCCGATGAATGCATTGATGGTGGCGTTTGCGAACCGGAATGCCCTGCGGAAGCCATCAAGCCTGACACTGAGCCTGGTCTTGAAAAATGGCTCAAGATCAATGCCGACTATGCCGTCAAATGGCCGAACATAACAGCCAAAGGTGAGCCGCCAGCGGACGCCAAGGATATGGACGGCGTTGAAGGCAAGTTCGAGAAGTTCTTCTCGGAAGAACCTGGCCAAGGCGACTGAACCGCCACTCTGGTTAACCGCGGGTAAAAGGGCCTTGACCCGCCTTGTTCGCCGGTGCAGCAATTTATTGATTCGTGCAGGTTTTTGTGCTAGACGTATTTTATGCCCTCGGCAGGACACCAATACTTGCGCATACGCGTCAATCATTGAAAGGCAGACATCTCTAGCGGGTTAAGGTTTTTCCCGAGCGGTCGGCCTGTGTCACAAGCCGAACGCTCCCGGTAAGTCTGTAACACCTGCGGGGTTTGTGTGCCTTTATCCTTGTCCGCCAAAGGGTGCCGGTCAGGCGTCTTAAATTCGCTCCGTCTATTTTTGGAGCAGGCAGGGAGTACAAGGCTCATGGTAGCCCAACAGCAAAAGAAGACCGCAACGCGTCAGGGTTTCAAGACTGGCGAATTCATTGTGTATCCGGCGCATGGCGTTGGCCAGATCGTTTCGATTGAAGAGCAGGTGGTTGCCGGCTTCAAACTCGAATTGTTCGTCGTCGAGTTCCAGAAGGACAAGATGCGCCTGAAGGTTCCTGTCGCCAAGGCGGCCACTATTGGCATGCGCAAGCTTTCCGAGGCCGATTATCTCGAGCGCGCGCTGAAGGTTGTTCAAGGCCGCGCCCGCGTCAAGCGCACCATGTGGTCTCGCCGCGCACAGGAATATGATGCGAAAATCAATTCCGGCGATCTGATCGCCATCGCCGAAGTCGTGCGTGATCTCTATCGCGCCGACAACCAGCCGGAACAGTCCTACTCCGAACGCCAGCTTTATGAGGCGGCGCTTGATCGTATGGCCCGCGAAATCGCGGCTGTTAACAAGCTTTCCGATACCGAAGCTGTGCGCCTGATTGAGGCAAACCTTGCCAAGGGTCCAAAGCGTGGTGCCAAGGCTGAAGCTGAGGCAGACGCGGAAGCAGAGGCAGAAGCCGACGTCGAAGAGCAGGACGTCGCGGCGTAGGCTACACAGACGATTTTCCATCAAGGCCCGGCCAAAAAGCCGGGCCTTTGCTTTTTGTCACGACACCAAAATCCGTTTTATTATTCCGTACGTAGACTCTGTCAGAACGGTGTGCCTTGAACACGCCCGGAAGGGAGAAATGCAATGGGATCACGTTACGCCAGCCCTGCCATGATGAGAGCGGCCAAGGCCGCACCCTATTTGGCCCGCGATGAAGAACATGTACTTGCCGTTCGCTGGAAAGACATGCACGACCAGCAGGCCATGCACAAACTGGCGCATGCCCACATGCGGCTCGTCATTTCCATGGCGGCAAAATTCCGCAATTACGGTCTGTCGATGAGTGATCTTATCCAAGAGGGCCATATCGGCCTTCTGGAGGCCGCGGCAAGGTTTGAGCCAGACCGCGAAGTGCGCTTCTCGACCTATGCCACATGGTGGATTCGCGCCTCGATCCAGGATTACATTCTCAAGAACTGGTCCATCGTGCGCGGTGGCACATCGTCTGCCCAAAAAGCTCTGTTCTTCAATCTGCGTCGCCTGCGGGCCAAGTTGACCGGCGGACAAGAACAGCTGACCAGCGCGCAGCTATATGGTGAGATCGCTACCGTCATCGGTGTCTCGGTCAAGGATGTGGCGACGATGGATCACCGGCTGTCCGGTCCCGATACGTCGCTCAACGCACCTTTGACGATGGACGATGAATCGGGCTCCGGACGCATGGACTTTCTGGTCGATGGCGGACCACTGCCCGATCAAATCGTTGAAGACCACATTGACAGTGAGCGGCGCACAAACTGGCTGCGTCAGGCCATGACGGTTTTAAACCCGCGCGAAATGCTGATCGTCAAGCGCCGCAAGCTTGAAGAAGATGCGAGCACGCTGGAAGAACTTGGCGAGTCTTTGGGAATTTCCAAAGAGCGCGTTCGCCAGATTGAAACCCGGGCCATGGAAAAGCTGAAACAGTCGTTGGTTCAGACGAACCCGTCCATGGCTGCGCACGCGTAAATCAAAACACCGGCAACGCTTCAAATCAGCCGCATGAATTATTCAGTGACGACAAGTTTGACACGGTCACCGGCGGACGGTGACTGACCTGCGCTCAGACCATTAATGATGCGGAACAGATCGAGCTTCTTGTCGACACCGCTCATTTCATTTGCCAGAGACCCGGCTGTTTCGCCGGCTTTCACACTCACAATCTTGATACGCGCAGGTTTCAATGTGGCGCGATCTTCCGGTGATAGCAGGCGAAAACTTTGTGTGACCGATGACGCCACGCTGTCCAGCGCCGTGTTGCCGATCGGCGCAGCGATCAGGAAACGGTAAACCTTTCCGTTGACACGCATGATCGTGATGGCAAATTGCCATTTGTCGGCCTGCGCCTTGGCTGTCACTGCCTCATAGCCTGCAATGGTCGCCGGGCGAATGGAGGCCGGATCAAGCCCTGCCACCCAGCCGGACTGAACATATTGGTTCAATGGAACGGTGGCCAGCAACTCAACCGCATCAAAACGGATCGCCACTTCACCCGGACCGGCGGATAACACGGCATCCTTGTTGTTTTCGGTGTCGAAACCGGGAGGTACGCGGTAGGCAATGCCAAGGCCTGGATGGAGGAATTCCTGATCGCGCACATAGCCTTCCTCCGGGCTATCGCCGAACAGCATGCCATCAATGCCGTTCAGATAGGCATCGCGGTCTTTGTCGCCGGTGCCGGGCGGGCCAATCAGCCGTGCATGGCGATTGGCTAGTTCGACGCGCTGCGGCGTTGAGGGATGGCTTGCCAGAAAATCAAGCGACATGTCGTCATTGGTCGCTGCAGTGCGATAGTCTGTGTAGGCCGCCATCCCGGTAAGAAAGCGCGACGCGGCATAGGGATCAAAACCGACCCCGCCGGACGCCTTGATGCCGATGGCGTCTGCTTCCAGTTCCTGATTTCGCGAGAATTGCGCCAGCCGCAATTTTCCGCGAATGGCCGCCTGGCGCCCGGCCTCGTCGTCCTGCAGGACTTCCGAGACAACGCGTGCGGCAAGGCTGGCATCAGCCTCAAGTTTCTGTCGCTGAATGCCATGCTTGGCCGTCACATGCGCCATTTCATGCGATATGACCGCAGCAAGCTCCGCCGAGTCATTGGCGAGCGCCAACAACCCGCGCGTGACATAGACATACCCACCCGGCAGCGCGAATGCGTTGACGCTGGGAGAATTGAGAATGGTGACACGATAGGTCTGGTTCGGGTCGTTTGAGTCAAACGTCAACCGCCCGACCACCCGCGCCACCATGCGCTCAAGTTTGGGATCGGGATATTCACCGCCATAAGTGGCGAGGATTTTAGGATGCTGGGCGGCGGCAAGCTTTGCAAAGCGATCGCCCCTATTGACCGTATCAACGGTGACCGGATTGCTGTTCGGCGCCAGCGACACCGAAAGGTCTTCCTTGGAGCCCGGCACCGTGCCTGCAACATTCAAGACCTGGCAAGCCGACAGCGCAAAAGCCCCAGAGGCAAAGACGGCTGCGCGCAAAAGCCACTTCGCATGGCTTCTCAACGGACGCTGGACCGAAAACATTCCGGAATTGTCTATTTTATCTGTCAAAATCCGGTTCACTTGCCCAGTTCGTTGCCCAGTTTGCCGCCTTTGCAGCCACCTGCCGCAAATCACTTTTCAGTTGAAACCTAACCGTTTGCCGCAATTACGCCAACCCCGCCCCAAACTATATAAGAATGCGGCCAAGTTCGGGCAGAATATCTTAACTCTTGAGGAAGCCGACTGATTGAATGCCAAGATAGGCGCGCACCGCCGCCGGCACATCCGGATCTTCAAGCTGATCCATCCGCCCTTTCTCAGCAATCGTTCCGTTCTCCACGAACACGAAACTGTCGGCAATGTACGTCCATTCCTGCGGATGATGCGTGACCGCAAGAATTGTACGAGGTCTTTCGGACTGCAATTCTTGCAGCAGCGCCATCATTTCCGAACGCAAGCTTGGACCGAGTGATGCAAATGGTTCATCAAGCAAAAGGATTGGCCTGTCCTGCAACAGCGTTCTGGCAAATGCCGCACGTTGACGCTCGCCGCCTGAAAGTTGGTGCGGCAGTCGCTTTTCTTTGCCGGACAGGCCAACGCGGTTGATCGAGGAAGAAATTGCGGCCCGCTCCGCGTCCTCGAATTTCAGTCGCGGTCCGATGCCAAAGCCGACATTGGCCTCGACACTTAAGTGACCAAACAGATTGTGCTCTTGAAACAGCATCGACACCGGCCGTGCAGAAGGCGGCAGGCGGGTGCAGTCCTTGCCATCAAGTAGGATGGTGCCACTGTCCGGCGTTTCAAATCCGGCAATCAAATTGAGCAATGTCGATTTGCCCGACCCGCTCGGCCCGGTAACGATAACCATCTGGTTTTGTGCAATTTCAAGGTCAAACAGCATAGCAGTTTCGGGCCAGCGGAACGCAGCAGTATTGAGCTCAATCATGTTCATGGAATTGGCTCCTCGTACCATAAAGCGTCAGTGCCCCGGTGAGCACAGTGAGATAAAGAACCAGCCCTCCCGCATCATTCGAGCGATAGCTGCCAAGATTTTGGTAGATCAGCGACGGCAGTGTGACGATCCGGTCCGAACCATAGAGGGTCACCACCCCAAGATCACCAAGTGACAACGCGGCAGCAAACAGGAAAGCGCCAGACAGTGCCGGACGCAGCACCGGCCAATCGACAATCGCAAACCGCCTCCAACCCTTCAGCCCAAGGGCCGCACAGAGCCGGTCGTCAGTCCCAAAATGACGGTCCACCGCAGCGCTCATCATTTGCAGTGCAAACGGCAGCGCCATCAGCGCATTGGCGAGAATGATCATCAGCGGCGCCAGCCCAAACGGCCTGCCAGTCATTGCCAGAAGCACGAACCAACCCACGCCCAGAAGCAACGCCGGAATGCCAAGCATCGCTGTGGAAAGCTTACCCACACCATCAGCCCAACCGCGCTGACCGTTAGAATCCAGCGCATAGCGGAGCGAGGCGATCACATAGGCGCTCACCGTGGCAAGCAATGCCGATGAGACAGCAACAGAAAGACTGGTCACAATAGCTTGCCCAAACAAGTGCGAGCCCATGATCCGCGCATGGTCAGCGCTCACACCTGCCCATCCGATCGCCAGCAAGGGCGACACCACAAACAGCGCGCCCAGCACCAGCACTGCGAGCGCCAGACTACGCTCGCCAAGGCCCGCATGGTGATAGCGGCGCATTGAAACACGTCCCGTTTGAAAAAGGCTTTGTCCTTTGGGAATTACAGCCAGCACCAGCCCGGTCAGCGCCAGTTGGGCGATCGTCAGAAGCGATGCCTTGGCTGGATCAAAATCGAAAGACAAAGCCTGCTGGATCGCCACTTGCAAGGTCGTCGTCGCCGGCCCGCCGCCAAGCACCAAAATGATCGTGTAAGACCCGGTGCACAGCAAAAACACCAACCCGGCAATACCGGGCAAACTCTTGCGGATAACCGGGAGCAATATATGCCGGATGCGGCCGACTGCGCCAAACCGCAGATTGGCAGCCAACTTCCATTGCTCTTGCGGTATGTCCTCAAACGCCTTCAACAACAGCCGGACCGTCAGCGGCATGTTGAAAAACACATGGGCAATCAAAATGCCGGCCAAACCGTAAATGTCTGGCTTCCAGTTCAGGCCACCCATCGCAAAGCCGTCGGCAATCAAGCCATTGCGCCCGTAAAGCGTGATCAACCCGAGCACCACCGCAATGGCAGGAAGTGCCAGCGGCACGGCAAAAAGTGCCAAGAGGGCCCGCCGCCCGAAAAAGCGCGGCAAACTTTCAAACGCCAGGGCGAGCGGAACGGCAAACACCACGGACACAATCGTCGACAGTGCCGCCTGCTCCAGCGTAAACAGGGTAGCGGGAACAAGTCCGGCAAACCCGCCGCCATACCGGGCGTTCAACCCCGAAACCAGCGTTGCGCCGATGGCCGAAGCCGCCAACAGAGCAACAATCGACAAGGCAAGAAACCCGGCAAAAAGCCGGGTTCCATCGGGCCGTTTGAAACGGATTATTTGCCCAAGGCTTTTTGCCACTCGTCTATCCATGCTTTGCGGTTCGCCGAAACTTCCGTTGCGCTGTAGAGGAAAGTCTTGGAAGGCTTCACCATCTTGTCAAACACTGGGTTCAACGGCGCGGTGGTCTTGCCGGCCGGGAACATCCAGTTATTTTCCGGTATGATGTCCTGAAAGGCGGGCGAAACCATGAAAGCGAGGAACTTGTCGCTGAGCGGATTTGCCTTGCCCTTCACCGTCTTTGCCGCAACCTCGATCTGAAGGTAATGGCCTTCCTCAAATGCTGCTGCCTGATAACGACCGGTGTTTTCGGCAATCATGTGGTAGGCAGGCGATGTGGTGTAGGACAGCACCATTTCAGCTTCACCCTTGGTGAACAGGCTATAGGCCTCGCTCCAGCCTGGTGTAACGGTCAGAATCTTTGGTGCCAGTTTTGCCCACGCGTCAGCGGCCTTGTCGCCGTAGATTGACTTCATCCACAAAACCAGGCCAAGCCCCGGCGTCGAAGTGCGCGGGTCTTCAATAACGATTTTCTGATCCGCTCCGGCTGCGATGAGTTCCGCCATGCTTTTCGGTGGCGTCTTCACTTTCTCGCTGTCGTAGACCACCGCAAAATGCGCGAAATCATAAGGGATAAATATATCATCGGTGAAACCGCCAGGCACCGAAAGTCCCGACACATCCATGCCGTGCGGCACAAACAGGCCTGTGGCCTTGGCGTCTTCGGTGAGGTTTGTATCAAGTCCCAGAACAATGTCCGCCTTGGTGTCAGCCTGTTCCAGCTTCAGCCGGTTCAAAAGCGCAACCCCATCGGTGACAGCAACGAAGTCGAGCGTGCAGGCGCAGTCCTTTTCAAAGGCAGCTTTCACCTTTGGACCGGGGCCCCACTCTGCCGTGAAACTTTCATAGGTGTAGACCGTCAGCGTCTCGGCTTGGGCGATGGATAAAAAGCCTGCCAAAGCGGCAAGGGTAGACAGCAATAGTCTTGATCGTAAAAGTATTGATCTCAAGGTCACCTCCTGTTGTTCCGGGTGAAGGGGACAGGTGCCGGGGATCGCCACTTGCCTCTAATCCCTCCGCCGGTATGAGCCGGATCAGGTTCAGCGGGTTGGCCTTCTATGGCCTCTCAGCGATGACGGCTTTTCAACCGCATGGCACCCCGTTAGAGCAAGAGGAGAGTTAGTGTCCAACGGCACAGAAAGCAAGCAGATGAATACCGGAAAAAAATGCGTGATCCTGCTCGGCGGCGATATCGTCGCAACGCCGCGCCTTGTGAAGCAGTGCAAAGACGCACTGGTTCTTGCAGCAGATTCAGGCGTTCGCCATGCACCGGTGCTTGGACTGACCGTCGATTGTTGGCTCGGCGACTTTGATTCAACCACGCCCGCCCTCGCCCGCAAGTTCAAAGACTTGCCGCGCAAGACCTTTCCGCGTGACAAGGACAAAACCGACGGTGAGTTGGCTATCGATGAAGCTATCAGCCAAGGGTGCGACAGCTTCGTAATGGTCGGTGCATTTGGCGGACCGCGCACGGACCACGCGCTTCTCCATGGATTTCAGGCTGTGGAGTTGCGCAAGCGCGGCTTTTCCATTGTCCTGTCCAGCGGTACCGAAGAAGCATGGCCGGTGTTGGCGGGCAAACAGACATTCGACGTGGATGTGGGAACACTTTTCAGCATTATCGGTTTCGGTCCACTTGAAGGCGTCACGATCACCGGAGCCAAATGGCCATTGAAGGAACGTTTCGTCGCAGCAAGCTCATCGCTTACCATGTCCAACATCGCCTCCGGTCCGGTAACCGTTGCTTTTACAAAAGGTGAAGGTCTGTTCATCGCCAGTTCAGCCACCACCGAATAGGTGTCTGCCAAAGGCGAACTTTTGGGCGAACTTTCGGGCGAACCTGCGGGGGAACTTTTTTTGGACAAACACGTTTAACATGATAAGAAATCGCATGGGGCGCGGAAATCAAGGAGACATCCAATGAAGAAATTCTCGGCCATTATTCTGGCTTTGTCACTTTCAACAGCCGTTGTTGGCTGCACCACTACTGAAAAAGGCGCCGTGATTGGCGCTGGCACCGGCGCACTGGTTGGTCAGGCGCTTGGCGGCAATACCGAATCCACGCTTATCGGCGCAGCAGTCGGCGGCATTGCCGGTGCTGTCATTGGTGAATCGATGAAGCGTCCGGGTTACTGCTTGTACCGCGGCAAATACGGCAAGACCTATGAGGCTCCTTGCCCGTGATTTGAAGGTAAACAAACAGAAGGCTTGACGCCAACTGTCTGAACAGCCATCAGGACGCTCCTCAACCGGGCCTGGCCCAATGACGAGCGTCCTTTTTCATTATGGCACCGCCACTCCTAAAATTAGACAAGATATTCCTGACTTTCGGCGGCAAGCCGCTGCTGGACGGCGCTGACCTTGTCGTCTCGCCGGAAGATCGCATCGCGCTGGTCGGCCGCAACGGTTCGGGCAAGTCAACCTTGCTAAAGATCGCTGCCGGTTTGGTTGAGTCCATGGATGGCGATATCTTCAAGCACCCCTCCGCAACCATCCGCTACCTGCCGCAAGCGCCGGACTTTGGCACGGCAAAAACCGTGCGCGACTATGCGCTGGCAGGTCTTGGACCTTCCGATGATCCTCACCGTGTCACCTATCTTCTTGAACATCTTGAACTGACAGGCGAGGAAGATCCGTCAACACTTTCCGGGGGAGAGGCCCGCCGCGCCGCGCTGGTGCGCGTTATGGCGCCGGAGCCGGACATCCTGCTTCTTGATGAGCCAACCAACCATCTTGACCTTAACACGATCGAATGGCTGGAAGGCGAACTTGCCAGTTGCCGTTCTGCGCTCGTTCTGATTTCGCATGACAGGCGGTTCCTGGAAAAAGTGACGCGCAACACGGTCTGGCTGGACCGCGGCCAGACTCGCCGCCTCGACAAGGGTTTTGCGCATTTTGAGGAATGGCGCGACATTTTGCTCGAAGAGGAAGAGCGCGAACATCACAAGCTTGGCCGCCAGATCGAGCGCGAAGAACATTGGGTTCGCTACGGCGTGACCGCAAGACGCAAACGCAACATGCGCCGCATGGGCGAACTGGCCGACCTTCGTTCGGACTACCGCAACCGCGACAAGGTCGAAGGCACAGTCAAACTGCAAGCGTCGGATGTGCGCGAATCCGGCAAACTTGTGCTGGAAGCCAAAGGCATCAGCAAAGCGTTTGGCGAGCGCGCACTCGTTTCCAATTTCTCCATCCGCATCCAGCGCGGTGACCGCATCGGCATTGTCGGCCCGAACGGCATTGGCAAGACGACACTTTTGAAAATGCTCACCGGCGAACTTGCTCCCGATTCCGGGACCTTGCGCCTAGGCGTCAATCTCGACATCGCCACGCTCGACCAGAAGCGTGATGCGGCAGATCCCGAAGAAACTTTGATGCACTATCTCACCGACGGACGCGGCGAGAGCCTGATCGTCAATGGTGAGCTGAAGCACGTTGTCTCGTACATGAAGGATTTCCTGTTCAAGCCCGAACAGGCGCGTACACCCGTCAAGGAACTCTCGGGCGGTGAAAAAGCCAGATTGATTCTGGCCCGTGTCTTGTCCCGTCCGGCCAATCTGTTGATCCTTGATGAGCCGACCAACGATCTCGATATGGAGACGCTTGACCTGTTGCAGGAGCTGGTCGCCAGCTTTGCCGGAACTGTCATACTCATCAGCCATGACCGCGATTTCCTTGACCGGACCGTGACCTCAACCATTGCTCCTGAAGGCAATGGCAAATGGACCAACTACGCCGGCGGCTATTCAGACATGCTGGCGCAGCGCAAAGCCGCACTGACGGAAGCCAAAGCAGCCGCCAAGGAGGCAGCGCCAAAATCCGCGCCAAAACCGGGCGATGGCGCGCCAATTTCCAAATCAAATGCGCGCCTGTCCTACAATCAAAAATTTGCGCTCGAAACGCTCCCCGGCAAAATCGAGGACGCCACAAAAAAATCCGCACTGCTGGAAGCCAAGCTTTCAGACAACGCCCTGTTCGCCAAAGACCCCGTGGCTTTCAACAAGATCGTTGAGGACCTCGGCACCTTGCGCGAGCGCATCGCCAAGATGGAAGACGAATGGCTGGAACTGGAAATGCTCAAGGCTGACCTTGAAGGGGCCTGAGCAAATTTCGCGCAGGGCCTGTCTCAAAAGGTAGCTTCAGGCGCCGTATCGCTTTTCAATGTATTCAGCGACCATGACTTGAAAATCGGCAGCAATATTGGGACCGCGCAAAGTCCCGGCTTTCTTGCCGTCAATGAAAACCGGTGCCGCAGGAGATTCTCC
>JANMEX010000415.1:0-1682 GCA_031377485.1 Phyllobacteriaceae bacterium | reverse complement strand
TGAGAATGCCCGCCGGTGAACCAAGACCAACGGTGATGACGAAAATCAGCGCCCAGACCAGATCCGGCACCGTGCGGAACAGCGCGATCACACCGCGCGCGATGTGCCGGACGACAGGATGTGGCGACAGGCCTTCTGCAGCCAATATTGCAATCGGCAGAGAAAAGATGAGACCCAGCACCACCCCGGCGACCGCCATCTGAAAGGTGGTCAACAGTGACCAGAGAATGCGCCCGATGTCTGTGATATCAGGTGGAAACATCTGGCCGAAAACGCGCATCAGTGCCGGGATGCCGCGTTCGAACTGGGCAAACGAAAAGCCGGACGACTGGAATGACCAAAGAACGAATGCAAGCGCCGAGACTCCTGCGACGAAGGGAAATGCCCCCGGTCGTGCAAAGCGGGGCGGTGTATCCGGACGAATTAAACTCATGCCGCAACCGGCTCCATGAAGAAGTCTTTCAACTCATCTACTTTCGCGTTTCGGCTCGGAATATCCATCATCACCTTGCCGTGCCCGAGGCCGACAATGCGGTCGGCGTAGGCCTGCGCATGGTCCATGTGATGCGACACGAACAAGAGCGTAAGCCCTGCCTCGCGGGTGAGTTTGAACAAAAGGTCCATGACTTCCACACCAGCCTTTGGGTCCAGGCTGGCGACCGGTTCGTCGGCAATCACCAGTTCGGGTCTTTGCATCAGCATGCGGGCAATCGCTGCACGCTGCGACTGGCCCCCGGAAAGGCTGTCAACCCGTTGGCCGGCACGATCTGCAAGGCCGACACGGGCAAGACAGTGCATCGCCTCTTCGCGTACATGACGCGGTGCGCTCCATTGAGCCCAGACATGCGGCCATGAATGGCGGGCCTGTGCCCCGTGAATGACATTGGAGAGGGCCGACAGGCGAGATACAAGATTGTGCTTTTGGAAAACGAAGCCAACCCGCGCGCGCAGTCGCCGCAGCTTCGCTGCATCAAGTGCGCGAACCTTTTCGCCAAGCACTTCAATCTCGCCGTCATCAACTTCAGTAAGCCGGATAAGCGAGCGCATCAGCGTCGATTTGCCAGTACCGTTTGCGCCGATCACGGCCACGGCTTCGCCATGCGGAACGACAAAATCAAGCCGTTCAAACACAGCGACGCGATTGCCGAACCGTTTGGTTAGCCCGGATACGGAAACTGCGCGGGGTACTCCCGCGCAGCCCGAATGAAACTCGTCGGGGCGCATCAGCCGCCAGCAAATTCGTTGAAAGATTCAATGCCGACGGCACGATACATCTTGCGGATGATCTCGTAGTCCGCGTCCTTGACGTCAGCGATGAACTTGCCGCCGACATATTTCCGGTTGGCATCAGTCGATGTCACAGCTGCCCACAACGCGTCGGTGTTGTTGGCGAAAGCATCGCGTACTTTGCCAACAGTTTCCGCCGAGACATCTGGCGAAGCGATAAGGATATCGTCCGGCAATGAGTCGCTCTTTGCAAGTTCGACCAGCTTCAAATCAGGCATCTTTTCCTTCAGGCGGGCAATGTCGGTTCCATTGACGCCGATGGCGGCAAGGTCACCGCGCTGCAGGGCTTCCACACCGACGTTCACTTTCACGAACATCGGCTCGTAGTCCTTGCCATAGGTGAGACCGGCCTGCTGCAGGAGATAGCCGGGTCCAAGATGGCGCGAGGTCGAGCC
>JANMEX010000403.1:0-3638 GCA_031377485.1 Phyllobacteriaceae bacterium | reverse complement strand
ATCGGCGACGACGTGGAGATCGGCGCCAATACCACGATCGACCGGGGAGCCTTGTCCCACACAGTGATTGGTCAAGGCACCAAAATCGACAATCTGGTACAGATTGCCCACAATGTTCGCATTGGCCGCAATTGCGTGATCACCGGCCATTGCGGACTTTCCGGAAGTGTAACTCTGGGAGATCGGGTGATGTTGGGCGGCCGTGTTGGTCTGGCTGATCATGTGACCATCGGAGATGGCGCACAGGTAGCCGCTGCTTCGGGTGTGATGAATGACATCCCCGCAGGCGAGCGCTGGGCAGGCCTGCCGGCGCAGCCGATAAAAGAGTTTTTCCGCGAGGTTGCGATTATTCGCGATCTGGTGCGCGCAAAGAAGGAAAAACGGCAATGACCGAAGCGAACAATGCCCTGCAAAGCGCTGACATCCAGAAACTCTTATCCATACTGCCGCATCGCTATCCATTTTTGTTGATCGACAAGATCATCGACATCGATGGAGATAACTCTGCAACCGGCATTAAAAATGTCACCATCAACGAGCCGCATTTTCAGGGCCATTTTCCCGGCAAACCGATTATGCCGGGCGTTTTGATTATCGAAGCAATGGCACAGACGGCCGGAGCGATTTCGATTATGTCGAACGGTTTCGACACTCCATCAATTGTTTACTTCATGACAATCGACAACGCCAAATTCCGCAAGCCAGTCGTTCCAGGCGACCGTCTGGAAATTCACGTCACAAAAATCAAACGCCGTGGGAACTTGTCCAAATATGGATGCGTGGCCATTGTCGATGGTTCAAAGGTCGCCGAGGCTGAAGTGACCGCGATGATCATCAACGAAGCAGCCGGAAAAGGCGCAGCCGAAAGCGATCTATCTTGAGTGTTTCAGCCAGTGCCAAAATTCATCCCACTGCGATCGTCGAAGACGGCGCGATTTTGGGTGAAAATGTTTCGGTCGGTCCATTCAGCCACATTGGTCCCAATGTGAAAATTGGGTCCAACAGCAAGATAATGAACCATGTTGTTGTTGAGGGCTTTACGGATATCGGTGAAGGCGCGACCATTTTTCATCACGCAATCATTGGCGGCGCGCCGCAAAACACCAAGCATATGGGCGGGCCGACAAAGCTGATCGTCGGCAAGAATTGCCTTATACGCGAAGGCGTTACCATGCACACCGGTTCCGATACCAGCACCGGCGTAACGACCATCGGCGACAATTGCACTTTCCTTGCCTATGCCCATGTGGCGCATGACTGCACGGTGGGCAACAATGTGACGTTCGCCAACAATGTCTTGATTGCCGGCCATGTTGTGATTGGTGATTATGTCATCATTGGCGGTGCCGGGGCTGTTCATCAGTTCTGCCGCGTTGGCCACCATGCATTTGTCGGCGGTGTTGCCGCGCTCGCTCACGATCTCATTCCTTACGGAAGCGCGATTGGCGTGCAAGCCCATCTTGCCGGTTTGAACATCATCGGCATGAAGCGAAGCGGCATGCCTCGGCCTGAAATTCATGCAATTCGCGGCGCGGTAAAAATGCTGTTTGATCGCCGCAAACCTGTGCGTGAAAATGCGGTTGATGTTGCCGCCGCCTACGAGCACTCGCCTGCCGTCAAAGATTTGCTGACATTTATGGATTTTAGTTCCAAACGGTCTTACTGCGCGCCTTTGCTCAGCGACAAGACCGAAGGTGCCGGAGATGACGACATCTGAATCGGCGCTGCCTGAAATTGCCGGACGCACAGCAATCATGGCCGGAAGCGGCCGGTTGCCAGAGGTGATCGCTGATAATTTGTTTGAGACAGGCAAAAACCCGTTTGTACTTGTTGTATCGTCAGAAGTTGGCGAATGGATCAATAGGCATGATCATGCCATTGTCCCGTTCACCCACCTTTCCGGCCTGATCCGTGCCTTGAGAGCTGCACGCGTTAAAAACATTGTCTTGGCCGGCGGCATCAAGGTAAGGCCGACTTTGCGCTCTTTCAGACTGGACTGGATGACGCTCAAATTGCTGCCGCGCTTGTTCAGGGCACTGAGAAAAGGCGATGACTATCTTTTGAGTGTGGCCATTAACTGGTTGGAATCTTTTGGATTTAGAGTTGTCGGTCCACATTTTCTTGTCCCGTCGCTGCTCACGCCGACTGAAACCCTCACGCTTTTAAATCCAGACGGAAACGATATGAAGGATGCATTGCGCGCGATAGCAGAAGCGCGTCGGCTCGGCTTGGCGGATATCGGACAGGCGGCAGTGGCACGGGGCGGCACTATCATCGCTTTGGAAGACAGGCGAGGCACAGCTGCAATGCTGGCCGGCCTTGCCGCTACAGCGACCGGTTTCAGCCGCTCAGGTGTTCTTGCAAAGTTTGCCAAGCCACAACAGGAAACACGTGTTGATCTTCCGGCAATCGGCCCAGAAACAGTTGAACAAGCGGCAGCTGCTGGACTTGCCGGGATCGTTGTCGAGGCAGGACGTTCATTGATCCTTGATCGCGATATCACCGTCACAAAGGCGAACGAGCTTGGCATATTCATTGTCGGCATGTCAGGATGATTGCCATGGAGACACCATTGAAAATCGGCATTATTGCCGGTGAAGAATCCGGCGATATTCTTGGTGCAGATCTGGTCCTGGCAATGCGCAAAATGGCAGGGCGAGAAGTCCAGTTGATTGGCGTCGGTGGATCCCATCTGTCGGCACAGGGGCTGACCAGCCTGTTTGACCCGTCTGAAATCGCGTTGATGGGAATTTCCGCAATACTCACCAAGTTGCCGCGCTTATTCCACCTCATTGGTGCGACGGCGGAGCATATTTTGGCCGAGAAGCCGGACTGCCTTGTTGTGATTGACAGTCCGGAGTTTTGCCATCGCGTTGCCCGCAAGGTGCGCGCCGCTAATCCCTCCATTCCAATCGTCAATTACATCTGCCCCTCAGTCTGGGCATGGCGGCCGGGCAGGGCGAAAACCATGTCGGCATATATCGACCATGTCTTGGCGATATTGCCGTTTGAACCCAGGGTGCTTGAAGAACTCAATGGCCCACCGGCAACATATGTCGGTCATCGCTTGGCGCGCGATGCTGGCATAATGGACGCATCTGCCAATCAGACACTATTAGAAAAAAAGCGCGGGCAGGGCGGTACAAAAACACTTCTTGTGTTACCCGGCTCACGCAACAGCGAAGTAAAGCGCCACGCGCCAGTTTTCGGGCAAGCGTTGGGCATTCTCAAACAACGCGGGATGGCTTTCAAAGCCGTCTTGCCAGTCACGGCGCATGTCGAAGCGTCGGTCAGGTCGCTGGTCAAAGACTGGCCGGTGACGCCAGAAATTGTCACCGGCACTGAAGCTAAAACCGAAGCTTTCGGCTTGGCAGACGCAGCCCTTGCCGCGTCCGGGACTGTTACACTTGAATTGGCGCTGGCCGGTGTCCCGTTCATCTCCTGCTACAAGTTTGATCCGATAGCGAAGTTCACCTCCGAACGATTGGTCACCAGTTGGACCGCATCGCTACCCAATTTGATCGCCGATGCTCCCGTTGTTCCAGAATATTACAATCAGTTTGTGCGCGCGCCGATGTGTGCCAGGCAAATGGAACACCTGATAAATCCATCGCCGTCGCGTGCTGCCATGCTTGATG
>JANMEX010000391.1:0-3932 GCA_031377485.1 Phyllobacteriaceae bacterium | reverse complement strand
CGCCAGCAGGTGTTTTCAACGCATTTGCGATGTCGGTCACAATCGAATGGATACCTGTTGCCTGTACGGCAAACTCGATCATGCGCATTGGCACAAGTTCTGGTGCCTTGCGTGCATTGAATACACTCACCTGAAACGCCGAAAGTTTGGTTTCGAACGCCTTGCGCGTGGCTCGCAAATTTCGGCGATCATTCGGAATAGCAGCCAGGCCGTCCGCCAAAATTTTGATGAGATCTTCCAAGCCATCGAGCCTTGCTAGATTGTCAGGCGGTTCTGAAATCCAGTGGTCGCAATAATTGGCCAGTGCAATGAAATGTCCTGCCAGATTACCGCTGTCGACTGTGGAGACATATTTGGGTTCAAGCGGCAGCAGGGTTTGTGTGTCGTACCAATTGTAAAGATGGCCACGGTACATTTCCATGCGCTGCACTGTCGCTATGGTCTTCTCCAGCCGGGCGATCGCGTCGCCCAAGCCGATCCAGCCAAATTCTTTTGCGCTGGCCACGGACAGTAGGTACAGGCCGATGTTTGTGGGCGACGTGCGGTGGGCTACCCTTGGATCAGGATCTTCCTGAAAATTGTCCGGGGGCAGCATCGAGTCGTCTGATGTTACGAAGGTCTCGAAATAGCGCCAGGTCTGTCGCGCCACTGAACGCAGTGCCCTGGCGTCCTGGGCGGATATGTCTTCAGCCTCTGCCGAACTTGGGCGCTTGCTCATCCAGTTGGCGCAGACCGGTGCCAAAAGCCATGCCAATCCAAATGGCAATATTGCAATCGAGCCGCTGTCAAAACGCAGTGCGGCAACACCAAGAGTGGCCAGACCGACCACAATGCTTCCGCTCATTATACGGAAGAGACCGCCGATGCCGGACGTTGCATTGGATGCAGCCTGGGCGGCAGTTGTCCATTCCAGCATGTTTTTGCGGCTGACCTTAAGGCGGTAAATCGTCCGGTAAACCGCATCTGCCATCACCCATGCATTGTGGGCGAGAAAGACCAAACTTGATAATGCATAAGCCATCGCCTGGGCAAAATCATCCATGTTGGATTGAATCTGGCTTTCAAGTGTAACGCCCTTTCGCTTTGGTACAGAACCAAGAACCGAGGCTAAAAATAGCGGGGCTGCACTGACCAACACCAGCGCCAAGGTCCACTTCAAGCTTGCCTCTGCAGGAAGCAGCGCCCAGCCTAAAAAGAACGCTAGCACCAAAACTATCGGGGTCAGCGAGCGTCGCAGGTTGTCGACCATCTTCCAAACGCCCAAGGCGGGAATACGTGCGTCGTTTTCATTGGGCTTGCCCGACCATTGCCTGATCAACCATGGTAAAAGCTGCCAGTCACCACGTACCCAACGATGTTGGCGTGACACGGCGACGCTGTACTTATCGGGGTACTCCTCGACCACTTCGATATCGGTGACCAGCGCAGAACGGGCAAAAATCCCTTCAAAAAGATCATGACTAAGGACGGAGTTTTCAGGAATTTTTCCTGCCATGGCCAATTCGAAAGCCACAACGTCATAAATGCCCTTGCCGGCAAAAGACCCTTCATCAAATAGGTCCTGGTAGACGTCAGAAACCGCGAAAACATATGGGTCAGTTCCGCGTGGCGTCGAAAAGATGCGTTGAAACAGCGAGCCATCTTTGCCCGTTGGCAGGGAAGGGGTGACGCGGGGCTGCATGACTCCGTAGCCACCGATCACTCTTCCCAATTTTGCGTCGAAAAATGGCCGATTAAGCGGGTGAGCCAGCTTCCCAACCAGTCTGCGCGCAGCATCCCGCGGCAATTTTGTATCTGCATCCAGCGTTAAAACAAATTTGACTGATTCAGGAATTTCGCCCCCAATAACGGAATAGCTCGTGTCGGTCCCGCCTTGCAGCAAGCGGTTCAACTCATGGAGCTTGCCGCGCTTGCGCTCCCAACCCATCCACTTGTTTTCTTGATCGTTCCATTTTCTGGATCGATGTAAAAGCAGAAAGCATTTTGTATCGTAATGCGCATTCAACCTTGAAATGCCGGCCAACGCTTCATCCAACAACTCTGCATCAAATGGCGTTTGTTCAGTTGGGGCGTCAGTCCAGTCTGTGACCAGCGCAAAATACAATTCACCGGCTGAATTTGACAGATAATGGACTTCCAACCGATCAATCATCTCAGCAATATCGTCACGCGAGGTCAGCAGCGTCGGAACGGCAACAAGCGTGCGATAATCCAGCGGAACGCCTTCGCGCAAAGCGAGGCCGGGTAGGACCGACGCTTCCAGGACCCGTGTCACCAAAAAATTAGTGATCGCCAGCGCCGTTTCAAACAACGGCAGCAAGAGCGCCACTCCAAGCGCAAACAGGATCAGGCCATCGGAACCGGATCCCAAAGCGAGCGTGATTACCATCCAGACCAATAAGAGCGTCACAAAGAAAATCGACCCAAGGTAACCTGGCAATCCAATCGACTTCAAAAATATGCGAACTCTTCGAAATAAAGGCGGTCTGAAATTCAGCTTGGCTTCAAAATCAGCCCGCCCTGGTCCTATCAAATAGTAACCGGGATCGGACTTCGCCGCAGAGCCTTGATTGAGCGGATTCTCTGCCTCGCTCAATGCCGATCGAGCAACTTGCAGTTCGTCCTGTTTTGAACCGCGGGACAACTCTTCAACGGCCGTTCGGTAGAGTGTCCGGCTTGGAAAATCCATTTCGCCAAATTCAGAGCGATCCCGCAATTCACGGTCAACCAAGCTGACCCCGTCAAACCAATTTTCCCAATTCACATCTGACACGTAGCGCATGCTCGTGATGATGTTTCGGACAGTCACGTTGGCCGCGCTCTGGCGATGATGTTCCTCGGCGACGACAGTCTCGAAGTTATGGCCCTTTGCTTCAATCCTGAGTTTGAGCCAGTCCAGCGCTTGCGCGGCGAGTCCGTCCTGATCGTGGAGTCTATGAATAAGTTGAACAGAAAATGCGTTTGACAGTTCTACCGCTTCCAGACGCCGAAGTTCTCTTTCCATACTTGACTGATCGACTTTTAAAGTCAGTGCCAAGTCAGCAATCTTGTCCGCGGCTTCCCGGTTACGCCGGGCAGATACGATGCGCAAAGAAATCCGTCGAAGGTTTTCAATCAGGATGAGACGCAAGCTGATGGCAACAGCCCAAAGCTCGCCAATCGTCAGCGGTTGTACCAGTTGATACTCGTTTACATATTCAGTCAGAAGGGCAGGGTTAAAACAGCTGTCTGTATGCGCCACATCTGCCCAAACCAATCCGAAAATCCGCGGATGCCCGGCCAGCGGTCCGGATTCCAATTTTGGAAGCTGATTGTAATATCCTGCGGGTAAATCAGCCCTGGTCTGGCGTATCTGTTCTTCGACCAGGTGGTAGTTGTCGATCAACCATTCAGCCGCCGGCGTAACGCTCTTTCCCTCACCAACTGCAGTGGTGATTTCATTGTAGCATTCCAGCAATGCCTGTGCATTGTCGTTAAGGCGGTCAACGATTGAGTGGACACGCCTTGGATGCGCTGTGACTTTTTGCGACTCGGCCAAAGTCCTTGCATGCTGTTTAAATCGCTCAATTCCAAAAATTTCGGCGCTAATCGGCTGGCTGTCGTCCCACTGCGCACTTGTCGTCCACGGTGCATTCGGTAGATCGGCAATTTGAGCAAGCTTTTTGAACATCGGGGACTCACCTTCAATTTGATGTGAGCCGTTCAAGCCTCACATCAAATCTGCCTTTGGACAGAACTTTCCCCGCTCACCTTCATGAACGCTCCAGTTATTGATTGGTTCCATAAATCACGACAGATGCCCGCCTATCGGTGAACATCACATGAGGTCCGCAGCGGAATTCTTGATATAGCATTTCTCCCGCACATGTGTGCAGATGCCGCTCAAGAATCCGGTGTAAATGCGCGACCAATGATCGCCGCGCGCATGAATG
>JANMEX010000365.1:0-2164 GCA_031377485.1 Phyllobacteriaceae bacterium | reverse complement strand
TGTCTTTGGTTCTGCGGAAAATTTTTGTTTGAAGTGCAGCCAGACGTTCGTACTTGGCTCAAGCGAGGTGCGCAGAAGCGATTCAACGTTGCTATAGTACGCAGCTTGAAAGTCGACCTGCTCGACCTGATTGGGTGGCTTATCCCGACTTTGAGCGGTCGCTTTGGGCAATTTGCACAGGCGCGCAAATCTTCAGCGAATTGACTCGATGAGCCCCTTATTTGCTATGTCCGGTATCGGGAACGATGTGGGGCGTCCTTAAGTACTGAAATGGGGGCGCATTGCCGACAGCTAAGGGGCCGGATACGGACCGGCGGCTGATAGGCTATCTTAGATATAAAGCTGACGATCAACCAACTAATGAGGCCGACACCTCGCAAATCCGAGCCGCCATTTGCGACCCCTGATTTCTGATCGAGTTTGTACGCCTTTCAGACCAGGATCCGTATGGGATCCTTCGCAAACACAAATTTGCCGCCAACCAATGTGGCAGCTACCGCCGGACCTGAAGACGGCGCTGGGTCTATTATGACGATATCCGCTCGCTTTCCTTCTTCGATCGCGCCGCGATCCTTCAGTCCGAACGCCGCAGCCGGGCCTTCTGAGACAAGCCTCCAGGCTTTTTCAAGCGGCGCAATGCCGAGCTTCTGCAGAAGGTAGGGCGCATGCAAGAGAGAAGGATAATAGTAATCCGATGCCAAAATGGTGCAGAGGTTCCGCTCAATCATCGCCCGCGCCGATGGGCAGCCGGTATGCGAGCCGCCGCGCAGAACGTTCGGAGCACCGAAAACGATGTGATCAGCGGCAGCTGCAGCCGCCTCACTGGTTTCCACATCAATCGGAAACTCGGCAATATCTGAGCCCAGCGCGCGGAAATCCGCACGCATGTCAGGCGACATGTCGTCATGCGAAAGCAGCGGAATATCGTTGGAGATTGCAGTCGCGGCGAGACGCCCCAGAGATGGCAATACCTCATCCTTGCGGGCAGCAACGCGCTCGACGAGTTCCATGAAATCCTCATGTGTGAGCCCGCTGCGCTCCACCATTTTGCGGATCTTGTCCGGGCGCTGCCGCACAAGGATGGTACCGGTGGTGTGATCATTAAAAGCAAGACAACCGACGCGGCCTGTCTCCAGCCATTCGATGATGATGGCCTCTGCATCAAGGTGGAATGTTTCGTGCCGCAGGTGAATGCGTGTATCGACAGCAAAGGACGCGCGCAGCCGTTCGATTGCTTCGATGATAGCGATGGCAGAGCTCGTGCTGCGCAGGCCAGGCTCCCAAGATAGGGTTATGCCATGATAGGCGGTGGTAATGCCGTTTATGGCCAGCTGGCGGTCTATATCCATCAACGCTATGGCATGATCAAAACTGACACCGGGGCGAGGCATGATCTGGCGTTCGAACGCATCGCCATGACTGTCAATAATGCCCGGCAAGACATGCATGCCACTGGCCCGGATCCGTCGGTTGCCATCCGCTTCCGACGGATCAACAATCATGCCGTCGCTGATGCCAACGTCGCATCGGACAAACCCTTGCGGCGTCAGCACCAATCCACCTTCAATGATCATCTCTTGTTTCCCGCATTGCGAAGATTGCGCGGGTAAGCGCGCTACGTGACAGACTGATGAAACCGCACTGCCAATTGCGGGGCCGACTGTCATGGAACTGACGCGAGATCGTCACTTGCTTGTCACCAGCGCGCCGTACCCCAACGCGACAGACCACTAACGGGGATACGCCATGTTGATTTCTCGCCGCTCGATACTGGCTTGCGCCAGCGCCGCCATCGCGCTTCTGACCTTTCCTGCTTTTGCACAGGACACGATCCGTCTTGCCATCACCGACGTGGATGGCCTTGAATCGCTGCAGCGTGAATTCGGCCCGTTCAAGGACGCTTTCGAAAAGATTTCCGGCCTGAAGATGGAATTTTTCCCGGTTTCCGGCCGGACTGCAGCCGTTGAAGCGATGGCCGCCAAGCAGGTTGATTTCGTGCTGACTGGTCCGGCTGAGTATGTCGTTTTTCAGGCCCGCACGAAGGCACAGCCGGTCGTGACCTGGCAGCGCCCCGATTACAATTCATACCTCATCACGACGGAAGCTTCAGGCATCAAGACGCTTGCCGATTTGAAAGGCAAGAAGATTTCTTTCCATGAAATTG
>JANMEX010000357.1:0-3866 GCA_031377485.1 Phyllobacteriaceae bacterium | reverse complement strand
CCGATGTTCACCATCACGTCGCAGTCGTGCATCACCATATTGGCTTCATAGGTTCCGTGCATGCCCAGCATGCCAAGCCAGTTTTGGCCGGAAGCCGGATAAGAGCCCAGCCCCATCAGCGTCGAGGTGATCGGAAAGCCGGTCAGCGCAACCAGCTCACGTAAAAGCTGAGAAGCCTCCGGACCGGAATTGATCACGCCGCCACCCGAATAGATAACCGGCTTCTTGGCCGACATCATCAGTTCGACAGCCGCTTTGATCGAACCAAGATCGCCTTCGGTACGTGGATGGTAGCTCTTGCGCTCAATGTGAACCGGCGGCGTGTAAGTGCCCTTGGCAAACTGCACGTCCTTCGGGATATCGACCAGCACCGGCCCCGGACGGCCGGTCATGGCAATGTGAAACGCCTCATGCAGCGTCACCGCCAGATCATCGACCGAGCGCACCAGCCAATTGTGCTTGGTGCAAGGCCGGGTGATGCCAACCGTATCACATTCCTGAAACGCATCCGAACCGATGAGCGACGTCGGCACCTGGCCGGAGATGCACACCATCGGAATGGAGTCCATCAAGGCATCCTGCAACGGGGTGACAATGTTCGTCGCGCCGGGACCGGAGGTCACCAGCGCCACGCCAACCTTGCCGGTCGAGCGGGCATAGCCTTCGGCCATGTGGCCTGCGCCCTGCTCATGGCGAACCAGAATGTGCTCGACATCTTCCTGCTGATACAATTCATCATAGATCGGCAAAACGGCACCGCCGGGATAACCGAAAATATGCTTGACGCCGTGGTCGCGGAACGCCTGCACGACCATCTCCGCGCCCGTCATCTCGCGGGCGCCCAAGTGGTGCTTCATGTCCCGTTTGGCAGCCGCGCTGCCTGTCTTTGTCGCTGTGGTCATGCGTCCTGTCCGTTTTGCTGCCGCCGGCCTGTAGGTCATTGGCGGATAATTTGAGTGGAGACTGTCTAGAGAAATTTTCGGCAATAAAAAAGGCTCCTTTCGGAGCCTGTTGTCGCGCACGGGAGGCCGTCGCCTGACGGTTACACCGTCTTGCCCGCGCGCCTGCCTACCACGATAAGAATGCTTTTGTTCATTTCGACAGTAAACTGCCTTGATCCAAACAAGTCAACATCAAAAATCTTTGTGCGTATCGCAAAATCCTGCAAACGTTTTATGCAAGGGTACCCGTCTGAAAGCGTCCGATTTTGAACCCATCCGCTCAATCGCCCGCCAACAGACCCCAGCGACGCAGGTTGAGTTTCAGTCTTTTGACAACGCGTGCCGAATATGAAGTCACCCAGTTCAACAGTTGTCCAGTACCCGCTCCGTTCACGCCTAGTGCTGATTGTTCTGGAAACTGTATACCTGCCACGATCCAATGATTTTGCGTCACAACAAAATTATCAAAATAGTTAGGCCCGGCATTAAAAGCCGCAGAAATCTCAGGATGGTTTTCGCTTACATAGTATCGGTTCAAGCCATCAAAATGAACGTACTTATAACCAAGCGCCAGCAAATCAGCTTCCCAAGTACTAAAATTTGCGACTGTCGTATTCGGCTCTGTACTTTCCAATAAAACAATCCACGGGCGAACCAATGAACCCTGCCAACTTCTGATAACTTCGCCTTCAAAACCCTCTACGTCGATTTTCATCCAGTGAACGTCTTCGGCGCAGTAAGTATTCAATATTTCTGACAGCCGCATGCAAGGCACCGTCATCTTTTTGAGACTGAACCCCCGCTTCTTGTGCCGCTGGGCAAGTGTCTGGTCGCAGGTGCTGATGCCGGTTCCATCTCCAACTTCGAACAAGGTGATCGGCCCGGCATTGGTGCTCACCGCCGCCTCGATAACCTGGTCGCCTGCACGCTCCTTTTTCAGAGCCGCAGCATATCTTGGCTGCGGTTCGACGTGCAAACCCACCCACCCGAGATTGTGAAATGCAAGGCTTACCGAATCCCGCGTCGGATCATGCGCGCCGATATCGACATATCGCCCGTTTCGAATGTGCTTGAGTGCGCGATACAGCAGCACGTCTTCAAAATTCTGCGCATAACTGACGAATTTCAAGAATCTTACCTTCCAAATCCCGGTTCCCGTATGTCACCAAATCCGGCATCAGAGCAACCAAACTCGCAAATGCGAACAGGAAAACAAGGATACGCTGCATAAAGCTTCGTCACAAACGGCTTTTTGCAACTTTGACCGTTATTTGCTGTAAACGATCTAGCGGCACTGCAATGCATATCAGC
This sequence comes from Phyllobacteriaceae bacterium, assembly GCA_031377485.1. Classification (GTDB taxonomy): domain Bacteria; phylum Pseudomonadota; class Alphaproteobacteria; order Rhizobiales; family Rhizobiaceae; genus JANMEX01. The sequence continues at coordinate 1,614 of JANMEX010000357.1, read as the reverse complement.
GCCGTGCATTCAGAAACCTGTCTAAAAGGTAATGTTGCTGGCAGTGGGCAAAAAATCTGTCACTGGCTTTTTAAAAGTGGCACTTTTCCCGTGCGTTCAGGGTGGAATTTCTTCACGGGTGTCTTTTTCAAAATAAGACATTTGCAAATGCCGGTATCATTGTCACAGCTTGCAATATCGCCGCACTTGCCCGAGCCGAACAGGTCATTGCAGTCAACATCCCCTTGGCAGGTGCACTGGAGCCCGTCACAAGAATAGCCAGCGCTGTTGCCCGCACTTCCTTTCGTTGCGGCCAAGACAATGGGAGTCTTGGATTGAAACTCTATCGGGCTGCCAGACTGACCAAGCGCGTTGGCACAATTTCCAACAGCCGGGATGGCGACGGCGACAAAGATTGTCAGGCAGAAACCAAATGTCCGATACATGATATATCCTTCCCTCAACCAGTTTGAACGGAACGCCTTTTTGGCAATTCCGCTCAAGGGAAAGATTATTCCAAGCTGCGCAAATGCACATCACCCGTGCGGGGGATGTTCTGGCCAATCAGCAAGTTTTTATCTGTACCAGTCTCTTGTTTCACCAGAAAATCCAGATTCAGGTCTTGGCTTTTCCGGGGCGCACATTGACAAATTGCCCCCGTAATTGTATGCTTACCAACAGCGTTTGATGATTTTATAATAACGCAAAAAGTGCCTTGATGCCACTCAACGGATCTATTGTGATCGGGGGAGATCGCCATGAGCATGAACGAGCCGACCATTTCCAATATTCGCAAAGCTGTCGAAAACCGTGATGCTGCCAGCCTTAAGGCGCTTTATGCGTCTGATGCGGTCATTACCGTTGTTGACACCATCAATCCGCCGAGCAAGCCCCGGATCATCAAAGGGGCAGCGGACATCGGGGCTTTTCTCGAGGATGTCTGCGGCCGCGACATGACGCACACGCTAGACAGCGGTGTCGTTGACGCCAAGCATTTGGCGTACGTCGAAAGCTGCCGCTATTCCGACGGAACCCGCGTCACTGCATCCGCGATGGCTGAACTTGGACCCAAAGGCATCGTCAGGCAAACCATTGTCCAAGCGTGGGACAGCTGATTGTCGTTTTCTCAAACGTAGTGTTCAGGGAGAATGACCATGAAGAATCTTGCGATGTTAGCAGTCAGCGTTTTCGCATTGAGCCTGTCGGCAGCGCCATTGGCCAGCGCCGATGACGCGGCGATAATCACGAACGCGCAATCTGCAGCGCCGCCCGCTGTCGGCGCTGGTGCGGCAGTTTACGTGCCGCAAGCTGACGGCACCATGAAGACATTGCGCGAAAGCACAAACGGCTTCTGGTGCATGCCAAACGATCCGGCCACACCCGGCGATGATCCGATGTGCGGCGATGCCAATTCAATGGAATGGGCAATGGCCTGGATGGGCAAAAAGGACCCGCCAAAGGGCAAGGTGGGATTGATCTACATGCTGGCCGGTGGCTCCGATGCCAGCAATACCGATCCCTTTGCGACAACACCGACAGAGACAAACAATTGGGTGCAGACGGGCCGCCACGTCATGATCATGAATGCCATGGACATGATGGCCGGTTATCCGGCGGACCCGAAGCCCGATACCA
>JANMEX010000354.1:0-2503 GCA_031377485.1 Phyllobacteriaceae bacterium | reverse complement strand
GGCCTTGAAAGCGCGCGCGATTTTGTGCGCGACGAGATGGGCGAACAGCTGGCATTCAAGGCTTGGTACTGTGATTCAACGCATCGCTACACAATGACCGACGCGGTGCAGCCGCTGCCAATCTTGAGCGCGGGCGCACGCAAGCCGACGGAAAACCCGAAAGCCGATCTGCGGCGATATTTCATGCTGGCACACGGCAGCCATCTGGTGGACACAGCGCGGTTTTTCTGCGGGCCGATCACCGAAATCAATGCTCGGCTGAATGAGAAGTTTGGGGCTTACAGCTGGTTTGTTGATGTTGCGTTCGCCAATGGCTGCATGGGGCATCTGGACCTGACAGTTGCGGTGCGGATGGATTGGCATGAGGGGCTGACCATGTATGGCCAGAATGGCAGCATCAATGCCAAGACCTTCAATCCCTGGTACTACAAATCGTCCGATGTCGAGATTTTTCATGAAAAGAATGCCACGACCACGCGGGTTCTCGGCGCGGACGGACATTTTTACCGGCGGCAACTGGAGGGCATGGCGGCGACCATTCTCGATGGAGCGCCGATGCGCGGGGCCGATATTGCAGATGGCGTTGCATCCGTGCGGGCGATGGTGGCGATTGCGCAATCGGTCAACAGCGGCAAGCCGGTGAAGCTTTCAGATGTGTCCGGACCGGTGTGATGGACATCGGGATATTTGCCAAGACATTTGCGGCCCAAGGCGCCGAACCATCGCTGATGGCTGCGCGGCAGGCAGGCTATGCGTCCGTGCAGTTCAACATGGCCTGCCTTGGCCTGCCCTCCATGCCGGAAGAGATTTCGGATGAGACAGCGCGAAGCATTGCGCGTGCCAGCAAGGCGACCGGCGTCAAAATTGCAGCTGTTTCCGGCACTTACAATATGATCCATCCGGACAAGAATAGGCGCGACGTCGGCATGCGACGGCTTGGTGTCTTGATCAGGGCGGCGGGTGCGATGGGCACCGGCCTCGTCACGCTTTGCACCGGTTCGCGAGACGCCGAGGACCAGTGGCGGCATCATCCGGACAATGAGAGCGCGGAAGCCTGGGCTGACCTGATTGCCGAGATGACAAAGGCAGCCGTACTGGCCGAAGCAAATGCGGTCGATCTGGGCATCGAACCGGAACTTGCCAATGTGGTCTGCAATGCGCAAGCGGCGTGGCGGCTAATCAACGAGATCGGCTCGCCGCGCATCCGCATCGTACTCGACCCGGCCAACCTTTTTGAAGTGGCGGGAGAAGACGAGCGGCGCGACATCATAGCCCGCGCGGTCGATTTGCTCGGCGAGCAGATTGTCATGGCCCATGCCAAGGATCGCGATGCTGCGGGAAATTTCGTTGCCGCGGGCACCGGCGTGATTGATTTCCACCACTTTATCGGCGTGCTGAGAAACGCTGGGTTTGACGGGCCGCTGATCACCCATGGCCTCAGCGAAGCGGAAGCGCCTTCGGTCGCCGCGTTTCTGAAAGGGATTGTGGCCGCATGAGCTGGCATGTGATCGAGCGGGACGGAGCGAGGCTGCGAGGGCTGGACAGTGGCGCAGGCGCCCCCGTTGTGTTTCAGCACGGGCTTGGCGGCGACGAAGCGCAGATAGCAGAGATTTTTCCTGCAATTGGCTATCGGCGCCTGACGCTGGAATGCCGGGGACAGGGCAAATCTGAACCGGGCAATCCGGACAGGTTTTCCATTGCCAACTTCGCCGACGACGTGCTGGCTTTTGCCGATGCGCGGCAAGTGGACAGTTTTGTGATGGGCGGCATTTCGATGGGGGCCGCGATCTCGCTGCGCATCGCGATCCGGCATCCCAAGCGGGTAAAGGCATTGGTGTTGGCAAGGCCTGCATGGCGCAATGGCCCGGCTCCGGAAAACATGGCTGTGATTGCCAAGGCTGCGCCTTTCATCCGGACCGGCGACCGCGAAGGGTTTGAGGCGTCGGAGACGGCGTTGATGTTGAAAGCACAGGGACCTGACAATCTGGCCTCGCTGCTGGGCAATTTCGACAAGGCTGATCCGTCGATGATTTCCAGCCTGCTGGCCGCCATTGCCACCGACGGGCCGGGCGTGAGCGAGGCTGAAGTGCGTGCAATCAAGGTGCCGACTTTGATCATCGGCAATGCGCAGGACTACATCCATCCGATGTCCCATGCGCAATGGCTGGCCGAGCGGATAGCCGGGGCCAGGCTGGTTGAAATCACGTCCAAGGTGACTGACAAAGGCCGGTATGTCGAAGAATTCAGGGCGGCGCTGGCTGCCTTCCTTTCCGAACAGGAGTTATGAGATTGGGATCAAACGCAAAACGCCCGCCCGCTGATTGGCTGGAAAAATTGCCGAATGACCGACTGATCGTCGAAATGTCACTTTGGTCTGCCGATTTGGCGAACATGGAAGCGGACACAAAGCGGGTTGAGGGCGGAACGGATATTTTCCATCTTGATGCGGCGGATGGTCATTTTTCGCCTGCGTTGCTCCTGTTTCCCGACCAGACAGCAAGGC
>JANMEX010000342.1:0-3397 GCA_031377485.1 Phyllobacteriaceae bacterium | reverse complement strand
AGGCTCGCCACCAAAGCACCGGCCTTTGCCACGTTGACCCGGATCATGACCCTTGCGTCACTCAAATTGGTCCACTGGACCAATTTGTTTTGCTGACGCAAAATCGTTCCTCACCCATTTGCAAAGAGCTAGGGAATAATGGGGCAAGTCTTGGAGCGGTGGATAAGTTCGGCTGGAAAATATCCTGAAGTGCGGGATTTCAATGGGTTGGAGGTGTCAAGACCGGGGATAGAAGTACGCAGATTTCTCCGGTGCCGCCAACTTGCGGGCCGTTTGTGTGGCTTTCAACGCCGGAAAACGGACAGTGCGTTATCCTCGACCATCGGGCCGCGGATGACTGACGATAGAGCTTTCCGCGCCCTCACTCACCCTCGCCGAACTTGTCCGCAATCATGTCACCGAGCGCGTTCAGCACGTCTTGCGCCTGTGCGCCCGATGCGGTGACAGTGATGCAACAGCCGGGGGAGGCGGCGAGCATCATCAGGCCCATGATGGAATCTCCACCGACTTTCATGCCATCCTTTTCGACATGGACCTCTGCATCGAAGCTGGAAACTGTCGTTACGAATTTCGCGGAGGCTCGGGCGTGGAGGCCACGTTTGTTGATGATTTCAAACTCGCGAACCAGCATCTCTTCCCCGCTCATGTGTGGTGCCGTTATTTGCCGGACAAAAGCTGACTGGCGACGTTGATATATTTTCGGCCCGCATCCTGACCCTCTTTCAGGGCCGCGGGCATGTCGTTCGCAAGGCGTACCTTCGACAATTTGATCAACATGGGCAGATTGACGCCGGCGATCACCTCGACCTTGCCCGGCTTCATCGCAGAAATTGCAAGATTTGACGGCGTACCCCCGAACATGTCTGTGAGGAGAATGACCCCCGCGCCGGCATCCGCCCGGCTGACGGCCGCCAGAATATCATCGCGGCGGTTTTCCATATTGTCATCAGGGCCGATGCAGACGGTTTCAAAATGCTCCTGCCGGCCGACAACATGTTCGACCGCATTGCGGAACTCATCCGCCAGCCGTCCGTGCGTCACCAGCACGAGTCCGATCATTTTAAGGCCCACTCCCGTCGTGCCCCGGTTTCCGGGTGCTCTCTTTTGTCCAGCCGCACCAAACAGGCACGCAGACAAGCCACCTGTCGGGCGGCAAGGCGGCTATCTTGTGCAGAGACGCGTCCAAGGCAAGCAAATTTTCGCACTGCACACAAATTCGACGATCATTTTACGTGGTTTTTGATCCCGCCATAAAGACCAAGGCGCGCCAGGACGGCGCGGACCGCAGGTTGCCCTTGCGGAAGGACAAGCAGAGGCAGGAAAATGCCAGGCAAAACTTCGGTGCTATCCTGCGGCGGCATTCGCAACGCTTCCGGCCGTTCAACCAACCGGACCGCAAGGTGCAGCGCCGCTTCGCAGACATGATCCATGACATGAATGCCAGAGCCGCGAACTTCGATGAGGCCCGCAAGCGGCGGCGCAGGGCTGGCAAAAATCTGTCCAGCGCGGCGCGTCAGGACAATGCGGTCATCACCGATCAAATTGGCATGAACGCCGCGCAATTGGCATTGATCGATGAGATCAAGCGCCAATGCCGACTTGCCGGCACCCGATGCACCAAGAATGAGGATTCCAATGTCGCCGATTTTCACCGCGCTGGCGTGAATGGTTTCTAAAGTCATGATTTGCGGTTAACCGGCAATTCGACAATGAACCGCGCGCCGAGCATGTCCCCGGATTTGGGATCAATCATGTTTTCTGCGTTGATGACACCGCCGTGCGCCTCGATGATCTGGCGCGAAATGGAGAGGCCAAGGCCGGAATTCTGGCCGAACGCTTCAGCGGACGGGCGGTCTGTGTAGAAGCGCTCAAAAATGCGGTCGACCTTTTCGGCGCGGATGCCAGGACCATTGTCTTCGACAAGGATGCGCACCGTATCACCGGTCTGGTCGAGTTTGATCTCAACCTTGCCGCCGGTTTCGGGAACAAATGAACGGGCGTTTTCAATGAGATTGGTAATCACTTGGCCAAGGCGCAAATCATGGCCGGTGACAAAGAAGCCTTTGGTGCCCTGCGCCGGCTTTCCGGCCTTCAGCGTGATTTCGATGCCCTTGTTGCGGCGCACTTCCTTGGCGGCACCGATGATGTTTTCCAGAAGCTTGCCGACATCCAGCCGCTTGGCATCATCACGCGCCAGTTCTGCATCAAGGCGTGAGGCGTCGGAAATATCGGTGATCAGCCGGTCAAGGCGGCGCACATCGTGCTGGATGACATCCATCAGCCGCTTTTGCGAATTCTCGTTCTTTGCAAGCGGCAGCGTTTCAACCGCGCTGCGCAGCGAGGTCAGCGGGTTCTTCAATTCGTGGCTGACATCGGCGGCAAAACTTTCAATGGCATCCATCCGGGCATATAGCGCGCGGGTCATGTCGCGCAGCGCAATCGACAGATTGCCAATCTCGTCCTGCCGGTCGGAAAAATCCGGGATTTCCTCACGCGCCTTGACGCCGTGGCGAACGCGCACCGCCGCCGCGGCAAGACGGCGCAGCGGATTGGCGATTGTCGAGGCAAGCAGGAGGGAGAGAAGCGCGGTAACGAAGGAAGCAATGGCAAACACGCGGAAAATCGCGCCGCGCTCAGCCTCGACGATCCGGTCGATATCGCCGCCTTGGGTGGACAGGAGCAGAACACCGAGGACTGCGCGGAAACGCTGAACGGGGACGGCGACCGAGACAACCATTTCGCCCTGTTCGGACAGGCGCACGATGGTTGCCGGACTGCCGGTGAGCGCGGTCATCACTTCCGGAAAGACCGAACCGTTGGCGCCGGGTACTTCCTTGTCTATCGGCAGGTCGCTGCGCGAGAAGGATTTGTAGATGATGTTGACCGCGCTGTCCCACAGGCTTTCATCTTCAGGCGTGAGCGGCGGGAGATCATATTTCAGGATCTGGCCGCCGGAATAAAGGTGTCGCGAATCAAGCATCAGGTTCGCGTCGCGGTCAAACAACCGGGCGCGGGTGCGGGTCGGCGAGATGAGACGGCGCAGCACCGGCGCGATCTTTTCCGGATTGATCGGGTACTCGAGCGCATCAATGGAATCAGAGGACGGGGAAATGCTTTCGCCAGCCTGCAGTTCCAGGAGTTTTTCCGGGTCGATGGTGATCGAATTTGTGTCAACGGTTGCCGAGGCGGCAATGGCACCGGCAATGATTTCGCCTTGAGTCATCAAGCTTTCGACGCGCGCGTCGATGAGGCCTTCGCGAAACTGGTTGAGATAGAGAATGCCGGACACCAAAACGGCAAGTCCGGCAAGGTTCAAGACCAGAATGCGACGTGTCAGGGACGAGAAGACGTAATGGCCGAGCACCCGCCGGACGGGCTTGAAGATACGCGACAGAAA
>JANMEX010000304.1:0-4395 GCA_031377485.1 Phyllobacteriaceae bacterium | reverse complement strand
AGGCCAAAAGCGCCTATGTATTTGCGCTTTTGTACACGCTTGAATCGACCATCCGCGCGCTGGTGTCGTCGATCATTCCGATCACTGCGTATGAATTGCTGAAGGACGAGCAGCGCGTTTCGGTGCTTTATACATGCGTATCGGTGGCGAGCCTTTTGGGCACGCTGACCGTACCGATGCTGATTGCATGGATGGCGCGCAGGCGGGTTTATTCGTTGGGGGTGGTCGGCTTTGCGCTCGCCTCGCTGGCGTTTGTGACCAGCACCATCGAGGGGCAGGTGGCGGGCATGTTCCTGCGCGTGGTGGCAAACTCCTGCGTGTCGGTGGTGCTGTCGCTTTACATCATGGACAATGTGCCAAAGACGCAGTTGGTGAAGGCGGAATCCATCCGGCTGTCGATGTCGACGGTGGCGTGGACGCTGGGGCCGTTTTCCGGTGGCTGGCTTTATGCGAACTACGGCTTGTGGGCCGTGCATGGCACGGCCATTGGCGTTGCAGCGCTGCTGTTTTGCCTGTTCTGGTATTTCCGGATGGGCGAGGGCGCAGTGATCAAGGCGGCCAAGGCGCCGCCGGTCAATCCGGCGAAGAATTTCGCGAGATTCTTCCGCCAGCCGCGGCTCAGCCTTGCCTGGTTTATTGCGTTTTCACGCTCGGCCTTCTGGACCATGTATTTCGTCTATGGGCCGATCCTTCTGGTCTCGACCGGCCAAGGCAAGATGGCAGGCGGCATTTTCCTGTCGCTCGGCAACATCATGCTGTTTTCAACGCTGGTATGGGCGAAGATCGCGCGGAAAATCGGCTTGCGTATTTCTATCTCAATCTGTTTTGCCGGGCTGACGGTATTTCTGCTGGCCGCGGGTTATTTCGGCAACGCCTATCCGCTGATTTCGGCGGGCCTGCTCCTTGCCGGAACAATATTCGGCTCGGCGCTCGATGGTCTTGGGTCAACGCCGTTCCTGCGCGCTGTCAAGCCGCGCGAGCGGGCCGAGATGACCTCGGTTTACCGCACGTTTCTGGATTTTTCCGACCTGTTGCCGCAGCTCGCCTTTTCGGTCGTGCTGCTGTTCTTTGGCTTCGGTAGCATTTTCGTCACAATGTCATTTCTGACGGGAACGGCGGCGTTCCTGACCTGGCGCTATTTGCCGAAATCAATGTGAGTGAGGCGGCGTGAATTACGCAGCGTGAACTACGCAGCGTTCTGGGGCAGGCGCATGCGGTAGAGACCTTTGAGCTCCTCGACCGGCACCTGCTTGCTGTGGCGCATGAGTTCGATCTGGCCGGAAATGGCCAGGCGCTTGGCGGCGAGCTTGATCGGCGTCATCAGCTTGCGCCATTCCTTCTCGTCCTTGCTCGAAAGCGCGACGGCAACATCCATCGGCGCGATGGTTTTGCCGGCGTCAACTTTGCCAAGAAGGGAGATGATGGTGGATTCGATATCGGCTTCACTGGCCATGGGGAACTCCAATCAGCGCCTCGCGGGCGCGGGAAAAATATTGCCGCCGCACCAGCACCGAATTGATGAACAGGGTGGAAGCGATGAACACGTAGGGGCCCGCATACCAGCCCATGAAGCCAATCGACAGGAAAATCGACCGGAGCCCAGCATTGTAATGACGGCCGGCCAGCAAATTGAAATTCAGTGCCTTTTCCCCGGCGGCAACGGCAGTGGCAGATGGTGGCACGCCGTCTTGCGTGAAAGGCACTGCGCCGATCAGGATCGAACAGTAATTCTGCAACCGGTAGGACCATGAGAATTTGAAGAAAGCGTAGGAGTAGATAAGCAAAAGGATTGCCGTCTTGGCTTCAAACATTGCGCGGGAAGAGGGAATCATCACCGGCAGATGGCCAGCGATGTTGATCACCTGATCGGACGCGTTCATAAGGGCAAAACAGCCGCCAATTGCGAACACCGATGTCGAGGCAAAGAAAGCGGTGCCTTGCTGCAGTCCGGCGATGATCGATGTGTCGATAACCCTCAACTCGCGGGAGATCATCACCTTCATCCAGTTTTGCCGCTCGCGGTTCATCAGCACATTGAGCGATTGGCGTTTCACCAGGTGGCCGTCTGTGGCGAGGCTGTATCCGATCCAGCAGGCGGCAAACAGGGCAAATGCAATGGCGTCATGCCAAGAATAGAGATAGACGTTTTCCATTGCGCTGCCTCAGGTTAAAACTGTTTGTCGCTGACGTCACACAGGCGGTCGCGAAACGAAGCGGACAAGTCTTGCCCTTTGAACCACAATGAAACAGGCAATCAAGGAATAATCGATGTTTCTGTCCGTTTTCGACCTGTTCAAGATTGGCATCGGCCCGTCATCCTCGCACACGATGGGGCCGATGGTGGCCGCGACGCGCTTTCTGGACGAAGTGCTGAATGGTGACTGGCCGCGCCCGTACGGTGTAAAAGTTGCCGAAATCAAGGTCAGCCTGCACGGATCTCTCGCCTACACCGGCATCGGCCACGCAACCGACAGGGCGGTGATCCTTGGCCTGTGCGGCGAAAAACCGGACACGATGGACATCGAGGGCGCGGACGCGCTTTTGGAAAAGGTCGCCCGGACAAAAACTATCCAGCCTGCCGGACATCCCGCTTACCGGTTTGATCCGGCAACGGATCTGGTGCTGGACAAGAAAGCGCCACTGCCCGGCCACGCCAACGGCATGGCCTTTGTGGCGCTGGATGAAGACGGTCGCCAACTCCTGCGCGTTACGTATTTTTCCGTCGGCGGCGGTTTTGTCATGAGCGGCGACGAGTTGGCGGCGGCGAAATCCCAAGGCGCAAAACCGTCCGGTCCGGACGTGCCCTATCCGTTCAAAAATGCCAATGAAATGCTTGCAATGGCCAAGAAGAGCGGCCTTTCAATTGCCAACATGAAGCGGGCGAACGAAGAAACCATCATGTCGCGCGATGTACTGGATGCCGGGCTGGACCGGGTCTGGGCGGCGATGGACGCCTGTATTTCAAGCGGACTGGCCCGCGATGGCATCATGCCGGGCGGACTGAAGGTCAAGCGCCGCGCCAAAATGATCTACGAACAACTTAATGCAAGTTGGGGCACCAACATTCCAAACCCGCTGCTCGCCAATGACTGGCTGTCGGTTTACGCCATGGCGGTCAACGAAGAGAATGCGTCCGGCGGGCGCATCGTCACCGCTCCAACCAACGGCGCGGCAGGTGTCTTGCCCGCGGTCGTCAAATATTACTTGCGCTTCCATGACGCGAACGACCGCGACGGAATTCGCGATTTCATGCTGACAGCTGCAGCGATTGGCGGACTGCTGAAGCACAATGCCTCGATCTCCGGCGCGGAAGTCGGATGTCAGGGTGAAGTGGGCTCGGCCGCTGCAATGGCAGCAGCAGGTCTTGCCGCAGCGCTCGGCGGCACTCCGGAACAAATTGAAAATGCAGCGGAAATCGCGCTGGAGCATCATCTGGGCATGACCTGCGATCCGATAGGCGGACTGGTGCAGGTCCCGTGTATCGAGCGCAACGCGCTTGGTGCGGTCAAGGCCGTGACGGCAGCGTCGTTGGCTCTGAAGGGCGACGGCACGCATTTTGTGCCGCTGGACGCAGCCATCGAAACCATGCGCCAGACGGGCAGGGACATGGACGAGCGCTACAAGGAAACATCGCTCGGCGGTTTGGCCGTCAACGTTGTGGAATGCTGAGGCAAAGTGAACGCCTCCGATTGAAGCGACGCCCAGTCTGCCCTAAGTCAAAGACATGGCTCTCAACATTCTCAAGCTTTGCGTCGGCTGCGATTCAATCGAAGATCTCGTCGAATGGCGTGATCAGGATGCAGCGTGGAAACTCGCCAACAAATTGCCGGTCGAGCAGTATCATATTACCCGCATGTTCCCGCAGCGCAAAGCGGACGTACTTGATGGCGGTTCGCTCTATTGGGTGATCAAGGGCAATGTTCAGTGTCGCCAGAAAATCATTGATCTACGGCCGGTCACCGGCGGCGACGGCATCAGCCGCTGTCAGATCGTGCTTGAACACGCTGTGATCCCGACACAATGGCAGCCGCGCCGGGCATTTCAGGGTTGGCGTTACTTGACCGTCAAGGACGCACCGGCTGATATGAAAGACGGGCAAAAAGGCGTGCTGGAAATGCCGCGCGAACTGCGCGAAGAACTGGCCAGCCTTGGGCTTTTATAACCTGGAACTGGTGATGGTGATGAAGCGCTGCGATCGGCCCGTCAATTGAACGAATGTGTAACGGGTTTATTTGAATAGCCGAAGCGCACAGCTGTCACGCCATCGGGAGTCTTTACTCTCAGTTTGATTTTAACAACCGGCATTGAGTTTCGCCAGGCGCGGGCGCCGTGGCTGAGCAAGAGACCGACCAGATCGCGCGTCTTCAGCTTCGGCTTTTTACGCGTATCGGCAAG
>JANMEX010000285.1:0-3281 GCA_031377485.1 Phyllobacteriaceae bacterium | reverse complement strand
GCCCTTGCCTTCCAGATGCAATTTCTTCAGATTGCTCGGCGAAACACCGAGAAACCCGGCGGCCTCGGCCAGCGAGAATTGGCGAAGTGTCTTTTGTGCATTGGGCGGAAAAGTTTCCAGCCGCAACTGGTTCAACCGGCGCGATATCTCCTGACCCTGATGCAGGATCAGGTCGTCAAATCGAATACGCGGTGCCAAATTGCTGTTCATAATTTCTCACAAATAACGGTATTTATAACCAATCGCTTCTTTTACCGTCATTAAGTACGATTCTCTGATCTGAGCAAGGAATTTATAGTTAACAAAACGTTACCGCACGCGATGGGCGTCGAGACGGGCATATGAGGCGCAGCAAGCAGCAAACCAGGCTTGTGCTATCGTCTTGATATGATGCGATTATTTCGAACATAGACTGCCGTCTAAAAATGGCGCCGCTGGGCCGGCGCCATTTATGCACGTCAGTTGGACCAGCGGCCCCTGCTCAAAGGCGTGCGTGCGTCCATGTCGGCGCTTTTGTCGATGCCGGAGGCATTGCGGGAATCATGAGGATGGACGGTTCCTGTAAACCGGAAATTCCCCGGAGTGCCCGTTATACTGACACAATAGCTGCCAAGCGAAAAAGCGGATGGCGGGATGGTTATAGGCGACAGATTTGCGCCGAGGATTGGGGCCCCATCAAGATGCTGCTGCAACGAATGCCGGGCGGTCGCGTTTTGCCCGGATGGGTGTTGGGCAACCTTGTGTCGCACCGTCGATGCGCATTGCCTGGCTGTGCCACCATGATTTCCGGCCGGGTCTACCGTTTCGGCATGTTGAAAGCCGGAACTGGTAAGGACTGACGCATTGCCGGCGGTGCGCGGCTTTTTCCGTGCGACACCGGACGCATCCGGGTTGAGAAGATGTGGAGCAGCCCGGTTTTTGTCTGCATTCTTTCGCACTGAAGAATAGCGCGTCTGTAACGTGGTGCCTTTGATACAAGGCTCCTGTCGATCCGCCGCAGATGCAGGCAAGTCCGGCTGCGGCGCAACATTTACAGAAAGCAACTCCGGCTGCGGTGCAGCATGCAAAGAAAGAAAGTCCGGCTGCGGCGCGGTTTGATAATCCTCGAAGACACCATGATGTTCACGCCCGGTCTGCGCGTCAGGGCCGGCTTGCGCCAAATCAACAGTCCCGTCCGCTTCAGGAACGGCAGACCAGAAGCCCAAAAAGGATTGAACCATGCCTCGCAATTTATCACCAGGCAAATCCTGGAGGGGCAGGGCCGCCGCCACGCTTTGGAAGCGCGAGCGGATCGCCAGAAATGCGTAGCTGGGAGCATCGCATGTAACGGTGTCGACAATTGCCAGAAGCTTCTTGTTCAGGCCGGCCAACTTGACGTCCGGCCCATGGCCAAGCGCAACTTCATTGGCAATTGCCTCGCTCAGCCATTCCAGTTCGGACGTGCGCGCTGCAAGCGGCGACAGGTCAAACCCGTAGGCTTCCACAATCGCGCCATCCTTGTCGCGCTGTCCCCAGCGCTTGCCATTGGAGCTGTCTTTGAAGGCAATCAACCCGGCTTCCAAAAGGCATGTCACATGCCGGTTCAGCGCAGAGCGGTTGATGCCGTTCAATTCCATCAGCTGTTCGTTCGATGGCCAGACAACCGGACGTGCGCCTGCTGCCCAGTCTTGCGGCTCCGTGAGGGCCACAAGTGTTTCAAGAAAATGTACATCGTCTGCGCCAAGATCAATATGCCGCGCGACGCGCTTGACGGCTGCCAGAGCCTCCCCGCCCGGTATGTCAAGACTTTCGCCAATCAAAGCAAGTTCACTGGCCGCCAGAACAGCAGCCGTCGGTTTGCGCCATCGTTGATGGGACATGATAGTAAGTACCTCCATTTTGAATGAAGGCAAAAGAATCCTCCGAGTATAACGGAGACCATAGTTGACTGAAAATCACAAAAGCGTTATGTCTGATGTTTGCAGCATACAAACAAATCCTTCGATGGTTTCCGTCGGGGGATTTTTTTGTCTTCGTGGTCCGGTTTGATCTTTGTTTTCCCTCCGTTGCGCATCTCGCAAGACGCTTATTGTGATGTAAACAAAGCAGGTCAATTTTGGATTGTAACATCACGAATCCTTCCCGCCTGTTACATTTCGCAACTGCGAGATCACGTTTCATCACCTCCCAAACCCGGCAAAGGTTGCATTATTTCTGTAACTATCGGCTGACGTATAGATTGCGGAAACTGTCGTAACGGCAGGCCGGTGACATCTGCGCCGTGAGGGCATTGATTGGCGTAAATGCGACGTCTGTGCCTTTGCCTGATAAAGGCCTCACCGTGGCAACCACCATCGCGGCGAAGTGTTGGCGGCGGCTGGAACGCCAGCCTGGATTAACGGTCAAAATGGCTAAATGATATTGGCATGTTAGCGAAAAGCGCTGTTTATGCGTGAAATAAACACATAAACATCATCACCGCATCGACCAGTGCCTATGATGGTCAAACAGCTCCACAAAGGTGGCGCGTGCGCTGCCCGGCGTATTTTCCTCGGGTACCTCCTGGATACGGCCTTGGACATGCGGGCCTTCCGGCCATCCCGAAACCGTCGCGGCCTTTTCAAGATTTCAGCGGTTCGCGCGATGAGACCTCATGGCGGGCGCAACGCAACCACAGTTGGCAAAAATCGTGCCCGCACAGAAAGCAACGCATTGTAACAATATTAAAATTCGATCACGAAAATTGGTGTTTGCAGTGCGGCAATGGTCCCGAATCGGGACGAATTGAGGCCAAAATCAGGCGGTGCCGCACGCATCGAATCACAGTTTGACCATAATTGGTGCCCAACTTCACGGCAGGCGGGTATATTGCCGCTGCAATTGCCGATCGTTGAACGGCAGCAATACTGACTGAAATTATTTTAGGACTTAATAATATGCGTCTCATTCAAGATGAACAAGCTGCCTTGGCGCAGCTTGGAGAAACACTTCGCCACCAGTCTCATGGTAAAACTGAAACAATAAGAACGATTTCTTCGCTGTTTTCAGCCAAAGAAGCGGAATCTACATTAGAACAATCTGAATTAGAAAAACGAATAGTCGCATATTTCAAAGAATTCATTCCGGGCCACCATGTGCACAACACCCAGAAAAATTTCGCGCTGTCAAAAATCGCCGGAAGCCAGATCGCAAAGCTCGATGTGCAGACGGATCTGGACACAATCAACGGCGTGACCGGCGAGATCCATTCCAAGCGGTCATTGGTGGCGCTCAAGTCGAAAAGCCCGCTGACAGCAAAGCCG
>JANMEX010000282.1:0-14241 GCA_031377485.1 Phyllobacteriaceae bacterium | reverse complement strand
GCCTTGGCCGCAAAGCCGGAACCGCTTATCGACCCGTTCGGGCGGCATGTCTCATACTTGCGCGTTTCGGTAACCGATCGCTGCGATTTTCGCTGCACCTATTGCATGGCAGAAGACATGGTCTTTCTGCCAAAGAAAGATTTGCTCACGCTTGAAGAGCTTGACCGCCTCTGTACGGCGTTCATCGAAAAGGGCGTCGAAAAGCTGCGCCTGACCGGCGGCGAGCCGCTGGTGCGCAAGAACATCATGCAGTTGATCCGTTCGCTGTCCCGACATTTGCAAAGTGGCGCGCTGAAAGAGCTGACGCTGACGACCAATGGCTCGCAGCTTGCCAAATACGCGCAAGAACTAGCCGACTGCGGTGTCAAGCGCATCAACGTGTCCATTGACACGCTCGACCCGGACAAGTTCCGCACGATCACCCGCTGGGGCGATTTGGCAAAAGTGCTAGAGGGTGTTGATGCTGCGCAAAAGGCAGGTCTGAAGGTCAAAATCAACGCGGTGGCGCTCAAGGGGTTCAATGATCTGGAAATCCCGGATTTGATGCGTTGGGCGCACGGACGTGGTGCTGATTTGACCTTGATCGAAACCATGCCAATGGGCGAGGTCGACGAAGACCGTACCGACCAATACCTGCCATTGAGCCAGGTACGCGCCAGTCTTGAGCAAGAGTTCACACTTTCCGACATTGCTTACAAGACAGGCGGCCCTGCGCGGTATGTTGAGGTGAAGGAAACCGGCGGGCGCCTCGGCCTCATCACGCCGCTCACCCACAATTTCTGCGAAAGCTGCAACCGGGTCCGGCTGACTTGCACAGGTACGCTTTACATGTGCCTCGGACAAGATGACGCCGCAGACCTTCGCGCACCGCTACGCGCGTCCGAAGGCAACGAACTTGTGTCAAACGCCATCGACGAAGCGATTTTGCGCAAGCCTAAGGGTCATGACTTCATCATCGACCGCCGGTCCGCCAAACCCGCTGTCGCACGGCATATGAGTGTCACGGGTGGATAATCGCGCGATGCGCACGCTCGCCATTTTGCTGATGTCGCTGGTTTGCCTTTTTGGAACCACGGCAGCTTATGCCAGTGACAAAACCTACATGAACCCGCGCTTTGGCACGACGATCACCTTTCCGGACGCCATATTCACAAGTCAGTATCCTGAGCCGGAAAACGGCGACGGCGCAAGGTGGAGGGCAGCGGATGGCGCGGAGCTGGCCGTCTGGGGCCAGAACAATGTACTCGATTCAACGCCGGATTCGCTGGCCGACGACGTGGCTGCGACCCTCGATAAGGTCACCTATCGGAAAGTCGGCGCTCGATGGATGGTCGTGTCCGGCTATGAAGGCAATATCATAGTCTATCACCGCTCCGAAATCGGATCGGGCGATGTGATCCATGCGATGGAGTTGCGCTATCCGGCAAGCCTGAGCAAACATTATGATGTTTTGGCCGGAAAGATTGCAGACAGCCTGATCGGTCCGTGATGCCAACCGAAGATTTTTTTCTGCTTGCGGCGCTCATGTGCTCTGCATTTGCAACCGACGGCGGACGAACGCTTTGAACACATCCACGCCCGGCATCAGGATTTCATCGTTGAAGTCAAAATCGGGATTGTGCAGCGGCGCGGAATGTTCACCGTTGCCAAGAAAACCGAAACAACCGGGAACATGTTCGAGAAACCGAGCGAAATCTTCCGAGGCTGTAAACGGTTCAGGATAAATCCCGCAATTTTGTTCGCCCAATGCGGCCCGTGCTGCGGCCAAAGCTTCGGCAACAATCAGTGGATCATTGATCAGCGGCACGAACTCTCGGGTATAGTTCACCAGAACTTCAAGATTATAGGCAAGTGCCGTACCGTCTGATATTGCCCGCATTTCCCGCTCGATTGCGGCGCTGACTTCTGGCCGGAAGCTTCGGGCATCGCCGGTAATTTTCGCAATTCCCGGCAGCACATTGCGCGTTCCATCGGTTTCGAGATTTGTCACGGACAAAACCGCAATGTCCGCCGGGCTCAGCCTTCGCGAAACAATCGTCTGAAGGTTCAGCACCAGGGCACACGCCGCCACAAGGGATTCGTGGCCGACATGAGGACGGGCGGCATGACCGCCTTTGCCCCTCAGAACAATTTCAAAATTGTCCTCCGCCGACATGAATGGTCCCGCGCAGGTTTCAAATCGCCCTGCCGCCATCCCCGGCATGTTGTGCAATCCGAAAATTTCGTCAAAAGGAAACCGGGAGAACAAACCATCGGCGATCATGGCAGATGCGCCCTTGCCCCATTCTTCAGCGGGTTGGAAAATGAAGCGCACCGTTCCGTCAAAGCCGCCATCTTCCGCCAGACTTTTGGCAGCGCCAAGCAACATGACCGTGTGCCCATCATGCCCGCAAGCGTGCATCAGACCGGGTGTCCTGGAGCAATAGGCCCTGCCGCTGGTTTCTGTGATGCGCAGCGCATCCATGTCTGCGCGAAGAGCAATGCTGCGATTGGATTGGCCGCGTCGCAACGTTGCCACGACGCCTGTCCCACCGACATTTTCAACCACGTCATCAAGCCCGAATGAGCGCAATTTCTCGGCGACAAATGCAGATGTCTGCAATTCTTCAAACCCGAATTCCGGATTTTCATGAAGATGATGACGCCAATTTGCCAACTCCGATTTAAGGTCAGTTGACGTCATTGCGCATTGCTCCCGGTTCAAGAATGTGTTGTGCCGATTTGCCGACGAGATGTTCGTAGAGTGCCGGATCTGTTGCGCCTTCGGTGTTCACGACAAGCACGCGCGAATTCTCGTCCAGTTCGAGCGATTTTCGCATTTCTTTCGAGCGAGATGCGAGCATCAACCCCGCCAAACCGACACCACCACTTTCACCAGCGACGATGACCGGATCGGCACCGAGCGGAAATGCCAGTTGGCGCATGACTGCCAAAGCGTCGTCTTCGCCGACACCCATGAAAGCATCGGCTGCGCACGCCAGAACGCGCCAGGCGATTGGAGAAGCCTCGTAGCATTCGAGCATCGCCATCACGGTCGGTTCATTATGCGCAACCGTTACCGGATTTCCAGCCACAGCCGCAGCATGAATGCAAGCTGCACGATCCGGCTCAACGACAATCAGTTTCGGGCGCTTTTCTCCAAAAACGAGTGCCAGATAACCGGCCATCGCGGCCGCAATCCCCCCGACGCCTGCCTGTATGAAAACATGGGTCGGCGGAACAAGGCTTTGTGCCAATGCCTCGCGGACCAGTTCTGTATACCCTTGCATGACGAGCCCCGGAATACGCTCATATCCTGCCCAGGATGTGTCGGAGAGCACCGTCCACCCTTCATGCCCGGCAACTTGCGCTGCCTCGCGGACAGAATCGTCATAACTCCCGGCGACACGGCGCACATCCGCGCCAAAGCCGGCTATGGCTTTTTCACGCTCCTCGCTTACACCCTGATGCATGAAAATAACCGATTTTGCGCCAGTCATTTGCGCACCTTGCGCCACTGACCGCCCGTGATTGCCATCTGTGGCGCACGCAAAAGTCATGGTCGCCGCAATGGCGCGCACGTCCGGATCGCTAAGGTTTTCAAAACCAACATTTCGGCCAAGGCGCGACGATGCCTCTTCGATGACCAGACAAGCCAAAGCATAAGCGCCGCCCAATGCCTTGAAACTTTTAAGCCCAAGCCGCTGCCCTTCATCTTTGACAAATATCGCGCCAACATTCAAAGCAGAGGCCAAAGCGGTGAGCGAATGGAGCGGAGTTTGACGGTAGTCTGCCCGGGTTGCGAGATAACGCGCAACGTTTTCTGTTTCCGCCTTTCCCAGCAATGCCTGATCGCGGGCATCTAGCGGTTGGCGGTAAGCTTGGCAGTTGTTGAGGTGAAACATTTCATCTCCCATTTTTGAATTCGCGTTACAATAGTGCAATTCGGGCGCATAAATTGCTGCAATTTGGGCACACTCTTGCAATTTTGTATCGTATGACACCCCAAATTCGAGGAATTTCAATGGGTAGCCCAACTTTTACGCTCGACCGGTTTGATCGCGCCATTCTCGCGATTCTCGAAAACGACAATCAAACACCGCAACGCAGCATCGGTGAACAAGTCGGTCTGTCAGCCCCGGCCGTCCAGCGCCGCATCAAACATTTGCTCGAAGCAAAAGTAATCGAAGCCAACATCGCCTGCATAAATCCCGCAGCAATTGGCAAGGCCATTACGGTGATCGTGGAAGTGGAACTCAGCGATGAAAGCGGAACGCGGATTGATGAGATCAAGGCTTCCTTCCTGTCCACGCCGCAGGTGCAGCAATGCTACTACGTGACCGGCGAAGTTGATTTCGTATTGATCATTCTGGTGGAGGACATGGGCGCCTATGAAGCCCTGACGCGCCAGATATTCTTTCAAAACAGCAATGTGAAAAAGTTCCGCACATTGGTTGTGATGGACCGCGTGAAAACCGGAATGCAAGTTCGCCCTTGATGGATCGTAGCCAGATTTTGACCTCTGGCCAGCGACAGTAAACCAAACGCCGAAAAGTCGCATTCACGAGCGCGAATCTTCTGCGGACCAACTAAAACTGACCAAAATATATGAAAGAAAACAGCTTTGGCCCTTTCCCCGAATTTGCGCGGCGCAATGTTTATGGCCATTTCCATGGCCGGTTTTACGATCAATGACACATTTGTAAAACTTGCCACTGCCGAGATGAACGCCGGACAAATCATGTTTGTGCGCGGGTTGATGGCATCGGCAATGATGTTTCTGCTATGTTGGAAAACGGGGGCTCTGCGCCCGCCCTCAATGTTGCTGAACAAGGCGGTGTTCGGTCGGTCAATGGGCGAAATGCTGGCAACTGTCACCTTCCTCATCGGTTTGGCGCATATGGAAATTGCCAACGCATCGGCAATCCTTCAAGCATTGCCGCTGGCGGTCACATTGGCAGCGGCCCTCATTCTCAAAGAGCCTGTAGGCTGGCGCCGCTGGTTGGCAATTGTTGTCGGCTTTACCGGCGTGATGATCATTGTCCGCCCCGGCTCAGACGGCTTTAACAGTTGGTCATTGCTGATCGTCGCCTGCGTCTTTTTCGCTGCGGGCCGCGACCTCATAACCCGCACCGCTCATTCCGAAATCCCGTCGGCCTTCATGTCGCTGGCCACGGCCTCAACGATATCGTTAGCCGGCCTTGTGTTGATCATTCCGCTCGGCGGCTGGACACCGATGAGCCTGAAGACATTTTCCTGGCTTGCCGCCGCTTCATTCTTCATTCTGTTTGGCTATCAGTATGTCATTCAGGCGATGCGCAGCGGCGAAATCGGCTTTGTTGCTCCCTTCCGTTACACTAGCCTGCTCTGGGCGCTGGTGCTCGGCTTTTTCGTGTTCAAAGATGTGCCGGATATCTACATGATTGTCGGTGCAACCCTTGTGGTTTTGAGCGGGGTCTATACCTTCCACCGTGAACGCGTCCGGTCCAGAGACGTGCAACGGGTGGAGATGAGGCCATGAGCGATATCGTCGGACTGGTTCTAGCAGGCGGAAAATCAAGCCGCATGGGAACAGACAAAGCTGCAGTGAAACTCGGTGGCAAGACATTGCTTGATCTGGCGACGGCACGGCTCGGTCCACAAGTCAGCGCCATCGCGGTCAGCGCCAACAGCGAGGTGCAGACTTCCCTGCCCGTATTGGCTGATCCCATTGCCGGTTATGCCGGGCCGCTGGCGGGAATCCTTGCCGGTCTCGAGTGGGCAAGCACACTCAAGCCGCTGCCGACCCACGTGGCGTTCGTGCCTGTTGATGCCCCTTATTTCCCGGAAAACCTTGTTGCAAAACTGAAAGCGGAGAGTGATGGCAAGAAGATCATCGCTGTTCGCTCGAACGGCCATGTTCATCCCGTGTTTTCGCTCTGGCCGCTGTCGCTGGCGCCACTCTTGCACATCCATTTTGCAGCCGGTGGCACGCGCAAGGTTTACGACTTCATCGAAACGCAACCGCACCATTTTGTCGATATTGATTTCACCGGTGATGCGGACCCGTTCATGAATATCAACACGCCGGAAGAACTCGCCGCCGCCCAGTCCAAAACCGGCAATGCCATGAGCGAGAATGCTTGAAACTAAACGTAACATCATCGGCATAACCGGATGGAAAAACTCGGGTAAGACAACCCTCACAGAGAGGCTTGTCTCCGAGTTGGTTTTGCGCGGCTATCGCGTGGCGACCATCAAACACGCGCACCATGAGTTTGATATCGATCATGAAGGCCGCGATTCTTTCCGCCATCGCAAGGCGGGCGCTTCGGAGGTTGCCGTGGTGTCTTCCAAACGCTGGGCGTTGATCCATGAACTGGAGGGCGAAGCCGAGCCGCCGCTTGAGGTCGTGATTTCCAAACTCGCGCCATGCGATTTGATCATCATCGAAGGTTACAAACGCGAAGGCCACCCGAAAATCGAAGTTCGTCGCGAGGGGGCGAGGGAAACAACACCGCTCGCGCCAAACGACACATCGATTATTGCCATCGCTTCGGATGCGGGAATTGGCCCGGAAACTTTGCCTGTCTTCTTGTTGGATGACGTAACGGCAATAGCCGACTTCGTGACGAACCTGTTCCCGCTTGCCGGGTAATATGTCGCCGAACAGGCGTATTTACAGCGAAAATGCCAGTATTTTGCTTCATTTGCCGGTTGCTTTTCATGTGGAAAGTGATTGGATTGGGTCCAAGACACGGTCGGGGAGCACCGTGGTCGGTCACAAGGATCATGGCTAAAGCCAAAATAGATCCGATCAACAAAGAAGGTCCAAGCATGAAAATCACACGTCGTTTCACCCTCGCCCTGTCTGCTGCGGTTTTGGCATTCGGCGTCGGTTCCGCATCCGCAGCAGACAAGCTGACCATCGGCACGGAAGGCGCCTATCCTCCGTTCAACAACGTCACTGCGGATGGCAAGGTCGAAGGCTTTGACATCGACATCGCAAACGCGCTTTGCGCCGAGATGAAGGTCGAATGCACGATTGTGACGCAAGATTGGGATGGCATCATCCCGGCGCTCGAAGCCAAGAAGTTTGACGCCATCATCGCGTCGATGTCGATCACCGAAGAGCGCAAAAAGAAAGTCGACTTCACCCACAAATATTACAACACACCGCCAGCAATCGCGGTGCCGAAGGATTCAACGATCAAGGATGTTTCGCCGGAATCGCTGAAAGGCCATTCGCTCGGTGCGCAGGCGTCAACCACCCATTTCAACTATGCTGAAGCCAAATATGGCGAATCGGACATCAAGGGCTTCCCATCAGCGCAGGAATACCAGCTCGACATTGCCAACGGGCGCGTCGACGCTGTTATGGACGACATCATGGTCATCCGCGGCTGGCTTGCAACACCGGAAGGTGCTTGCTGCAAGATCCTCGGAACCATCACGCCAGATGCAACCATCCACGGCGAAGGCGCAGGCATTGCCGTGCGCAAGGGCGACACGGAACTGCGTGACAAGTTGAACGCCGCCATCGACGCCATCCGTGCCAATGGCAAGTACAAGGAAATCCAGGACAAGTATTTCGACTTCGACGTTTACGGCGGCTGATCGAAACCTGTCTGAATTCACGTGCGGCGCGGAGTCATTTCCGCGCCGTTTTCTTTTTCATTTGATCGAAAGCAACGTGCGTTGAAGCCAAAAGTGCGAACATGCTTCTGATGAAAACATTCAAAGCCCTGCCAAAACTTGTTCGCTTTGTGTTGGTCAACTCATTGATTGGCATATTGATCGGCTGGCTTTTCGCCGCAGCGCTTGTCTGGTTCAATATCGGCGGATTCGGCGACCGATTCGACCATGCAGGAAACAAGCTGATCGTCATTGTACTCATGGCAGGTTCGTTCGGTGTAACCTTCGGCTTCGCGTTTTTGACAACCTCGGTCTTGCTGCTGCCGACAGACAAAGACGATTTCGATAAAATCTAATGGAAGACCCGCTCCGCTTCGATAGCCAGGCCGAGCCCGACACTGCCAAAAACATCTCCTTTGACAAAGCGGCTCTTGGGGAAAAGTTGCTCCAGCATCTGATGGACAATTGGTATCTGCGTGGTTCCGCCCGTCAAAAACACGGCATCAATCTGG
Source organism: Phyllobacteriaceae bacterium (assembly GCA_031377485.1). Taxonomy (GTDB): domain Bacteria; phylum Pseudomonadota; class Alphaproteobacteria; order Rhizobiales; family Rhizobiaceae; genus JANMEX01. Next base: position 6,136 of record JANMEX010000282.1, on the reverse strand, counting down.
TCCACCTGAACATCGGCTAAATCCAGCGTCTCCAGACATGTGACTTTCAACTTTTCAACCAGATTCGAGACGCTGCTTTCAAACTTGCCCCTTGAGAATTCGACGTCACCGCCATTTATTCCGGCAAGCGCGGACCGGTAAAATTCATGACCCGAAAGCGCGACCTTCGCTGCCTCCACCTGTCCTGCCAGCCGGTGGCCATCGCGGTGTTCGACGACGGAAATCAGCCTGTCAAATAAATCAGGACGATCAGAGTCTTTTAAGATGGAGCGTAATTGTGCCAGTGCCTTGGCGTCGGAAAGGCTGTTGATGCGGTGCCATGTGGCCAGATCGTTGAACGGCCAAACGGGAAGATTGCGCCGCCCGTCTTTCGATTTGCTGCCAAGTCCAAGGAGTGGCATGACTTGGCTGACGCTCAAGACGCGGTCCATATCCGTGCCGCCAACGTGAACACCGCCATTGGCCAGGACACGTCCGGCCTCGTTTCTGTCTCTGCCAGGACCGAGCCGCGCCACGGTAAAGTCCGCCGTCCCGCCGCCAATGTCCGCAATCATCGCCAAACTTTCACCAGTAAGGCTGCGCTCATAATCCAGCGCGGCTGCAATCGGTTCGAGTTGAAAACGTATATGCTTGAAGCCTTGCTTGCGCGCGATTTTTTCAAGCGTCTGCTCCGCCAGCCGGTCCGCCGCCTCATCCTCATCAATGAAATGTACCGGGCGGCCCATCACAACATCGGTGATCTCGCGGCCCAGATGCTGTTCGGCAGTCACTTTGAGATGCTTGATAAACTTGCCCAGAATATCCTCGAACGGCACCAGGCGCGTGCGGATGCGCGTCGATTCAGCCATCAAACCGGTGCCCAGCACGCTTTTCAATGAACGCATCAGCCGGCCGGTGTGGCCATCTGTGTAAAGCTCAATCGCGTCGCGACCGAAATGATCTGTGCCCGCCTCGAAATCAAAGAACAGTGCACTCGGCAACGTGCCGTTCAGGCCCTCAAGTGGAAGCAACCTCGGCGTTCCGCTTTCCATAATGGCGACAGTCGAATTCGACGTGCCAAAATCAAGGCCGATAGCGGTATTCATGATGATGCTTCCTGACTGACACAATGATTCCGCTGCAGCGGAGCGCGGATTGAGCAGGCTTCAGGCAAATTCGCAAGCATACAGCACAAATGAGATGCCCGCTCAGGCCACGCGTCTGGCACCGCCGCTGTCACCAACTGGTGTGCCGTCGATGAAAACGCAGTTTTTGCCGGATTGTTTGGCACGGTAGAGTGCATTATCCGCCGCCTTCATCGCAGCTGAAAACAAAGCGGTTCGTGTGACAAAAACGGCACCCGTGCTGACGGTAAGCACAATCTTCTCCACGCCAATAACAAGATCGATGGCTGCCACCGAAGCACGGATGCGTTCGGCGATCTCGGCACCGGCTTCAAGCGTAACGGAAGGCAAAAGTATACCGAATTCTTCGCCGCCGATGCGGGAAACGATATCCTGCTGGCGCACTGAATCCTTGATGGCGGCAGCGATATGAACCAGCGCCCTGTCACCCACCGGATGACCGTGGCTGTCATTGATCCGCTTGAAATTGTCGGCGTCAATAATCAGGAAGAGCCCCTCGCGGGAAAACAATTGCGGACTGCCATGTTCATTGCCGGGAGAAGTTATCCGCGAGAAAAATTCACGCCGGTTCAACAGACCGGTCAAAAAATCCTCACTGGCAATTTTTGCCACCTGCTGATTGACGCCATAGATTTGTTTGGCAGCAAAGAAGAAGGCAAAAACAATCGGAGTGCCAACGACAACACCTGTCAAAGCGCCGACAAGATAAGCGCTGGCAGCGAAACGGTCGGCATCGCCGGCGAAATACCAATGCACTGCCCAACTGACCATTAGACCTGCAACAATTGCGATTGTCAGCACGAGTATTATGCCACGCACCACAACTTGCGATACAGTTTCAAATTCAAGAATTTTGCGGATCATGGGGGCGTATGCCGGGCTCTATTTCACTCCCCGTTTCATATCTGCCAGCCCATAAGCGAGCGCTAATCAGTTGGTTAAAATTGTAATCAACCCGCTTCAACGCAAACGTTTTGTAGGAAAACAAAAACCCGATAACATCAGGCAGGCGCAAGCAACAGACTGGTATCGGAGCGCGAAATCCCCTCGACCGTACGAATTCGCGCCAAGACCTTGTCAAATTCGACGAGATCACGCGCCTCGATTTCAGCGACCAGGTCAAACGCCCCGTTGGTCGTGTGCAGCGAAACAATTTCAGGAATTTGCCGCAAAACCCGCACCACACCCGGCGTATGCTTGCCGGTCACCTCAATCATCGCCACCGCCCGAACTTTGCGCGCATCCGGCAATTCCTTGGTGCGAACAGTAAATCCGGTAATCGTCCCATCCCCCATCAGCCGGTCAAGCCGGTTCTGGATCGTGCCACGCGACACATCGAGAATGTCTGCAAGTTTCGACAAAGGGGCCCGGCCATCATGGCGAAGGGCAGCGATCAGCGCACGATCCAGATCATCCATATTCATCACTTTGACAATTGAGCTGGCGATATGTCGCATTATCTGGCGTAATTTGCAAGAGATTGCGATTTCAAACAACAAAGACAACCCATAACTTGTCGGAAAGGCGCTGAAATGGCGCTCTGGAGGTTCTCATGGTCAAGTTTGTTGGCACACGCGACATCATCGAATTGGTCAACCGCGCGGGCATCGCCACGGTTTTTGCTGAAATCGTCAACGAGGCGGAAGCAGATTTTCGCCGCTGGCCGGAGTTTGAAAAAGTTGCCCGGGTCGCCAGCCATTCAACCGATGGCGTCATCGAACTGATGCCGACCAGCGACGGCGAAACATACGGCCTCAAATTCGTCAACGGTCACCCAAAAAACACTGCCACAGGCCTGCGCACAGTCACTGCCTTCGGCCTCCTCGCAGATGTCGCAACGGGTTACCCGACGTTCCTCGCCGAAATGACGATTACCACAGCGCTGCGCACCGCCGCCACATCAGCGCTCGCAGCCAAGCACCTTGCCCGCAAGGATGCCAAGGTCATGGCGATGATCGGTCTTGGCGCACAGTCAGAATTTCAGGCGCTGGCCTTCAAGGCGATCCTTGGCATCAATGCCCTGCGTGTGTTCGATGTTGACCCGGCCGCTGCCAAGAAGTTTGCCCGCAACCTTGCCGACAGCGGCATTGCGATCACCTATCTGAATTCCGCAGAAGAAGCCGTCACCGGCGCGGACATCATTACAACCGTCACAGCCGACAAACGCAATGCCACCATCCTCTCGGACAATATGGTCGGCGCAGGCGTGCATTTGAATGCTGTAGGCGGCGACTGTCCGGGCAAAACCGAGCTTCATCGCGATATTCTGCTGCGCTCGAAAATTTTTACTGAGTTCACGCCGCAGACCCGCATCGAAGGCGAAATCCAGCAATTGGCGCCTGACCATGAGGTGACCGAACTTTGGCAAGTCATATCCGGCGTCAGCCAAGGCCGAACCGCCGATCGCGACATCACGCTGTTCGATTCCGTCGGCTTTGCCATCGAAGACTTCTCGACGCTCCGCGTCATCCAGCGCCTTGCCGAGCAAAACGGCCTCGCCCGTGAAATCGACCTGCTGCCAAAAGATGGCGACCCGAAAGACCTGTACGGCCTGATCCGTTCCGGCTCACGCAACACTGAAAGATTGAGCGCCTGACATGACCAAAATTGTTGAACTGATTGGTGCCCCGCTCGATCTGGGTGCTTCGATGCGCGGCTGTGCAATGGGACCGTGCGCACTTCGCGTAGCAGGGATTGCCGACCGTATCACGGACCTCGGCCACCGTGTCATTGACAATGGTGATCTGACCGCCTCGCCGGTGCATGATATTCATGTGCGCGGCAACGCCAAAAACCTCGCCGAAATCACCGGTTGGGCACGCCAATTGGAAAAATCGGCATTCAATTCGTTGCAGGCTGGCCGCATGCCGGTATTCCTTGGCGGCGACCACGCAATCTCCTTCGGCACAGTATCAGGCGCAGCCCGCCATGCTGATGCGCAAGGCCGTCCCCTGTTTGTTTTGTGGATCGACGCGCACGCAGACTACAACAATCCGGCCACCTCGCCGTCAGGCAACATGCATGGCATGCCGGTCGCATTCTTCACCGGGGTTGACGGTTTCGACGGCATCCTGGCCGACGACCGTTCAACAGTCACGCCAGAGAACGTGTTCATCCTGGGCGTTCGCTCCATTGACCGCGACGAGCGCCGCGCACTGGGTGACGCCGGTGTCAATGTACTGGACATGCGGGCACTCGACGAGCACGGCATCGCAGGCCTGCTCCGCCGCGTCCTCAACATCGTCGAAAAGGCAGGCGGGATGCTGCATGTCAGCCTGGACGCAGACTTTCTCGATCCGTCCATTGCACCGGGCGTTGGAACAGCCGTCAATGGCGGGGCGACTTGGCGCGAGGCGCATCTGGCAATGGAAATGCTCGCAGACAGTGGCCTTGTTACATCGCTCGATATCGTCGAACTGAACCCGTTTCTCGATGAACGCGGCAAGACTGCGATCATGCTGGTGGAACTTGCGGCCAGTCTTTTTGGCCAACGTATCTTCGAAGCCGTGGATGCATCCGCTTTTGTCGCCCGTGCGGGTGGACAGTCAAAGCCCGGAATGCTTCTATCGGCTTAAGGAACACTGAATATGGCAGCCCGAATGGGCGTCGGGGAACACAAGTGACGGAAGCACTGGCACTGCTCGGTTTCGGGCCGACTGGATGGGGAGATGAAATTCTGGCAGGCGTTGGCGTGACCATTGCGCTGGCGCTGGCAACGCTTCCTGTCGGGTTGACCATCGGCTTCTTTGTCGCGCTCGGCAAACAGTCTGAAGAAAAAACCATCCGCCTCGCCGCAAACATCTACACCACCATTTTTCGTGGCTTGCCCGAACTCCTGACGCTGTTCATCGTATTTTATGGCGCACAGATCGGCATTCAGACCGCCTACGCATGGATCAGCGGATCTGAAACGGTTATCGAGGTGAACGCCTTCGTTTCCGGCATGATCGCACTTGGCGTGGTGTTTTCCTCTTATGCCTCCGAAGTGTTCCTCTCGGCCTTCCGTGCAATTCCCAAGGGCCAGTATGAAGGCGGATGGTCGATCGGTCTGTCTGGTTGGAGCACAATGCGACTGATCGTACTGCCGCAGTTGATCAAGATCGCCCTGCCCGGCCTTGCCAATCTTTGGCTTATCCTTTTGAAGGACACGGCGCTAGTATCAGCCGTCGGCCTCGCTGACATTTTAAGGCAAACCGGCGTCGCCGCCCGCGTTACCAAACATGCTTTCCTGTTTTTCGGCACTGCGTGTCTGGTCTATCTGCTGCTGGCAATCATCTCGTCCTATTTCATCAATCGCATCAGTGATTGGGCATCCAAGAGCGAGGCCGCACGATGACTGCCGTGACCGCAAAAGTGCAAAAGCCAATTGCCCCGCCAAAACCTTGGACGCGCGAGCGGACCATCGGCTGGGCCTTGGTTGGCTTGTGGATTTTCATCATCGGCAGTCTGCTGCTGTGGATGGTCGAAGCATGGAATCCGGAACTCTTCGACAAATATTTTCCAAAATATGTCAGCGGCCTGATCATCACGCTGGAACTGGTGGCAGCTTCGATTATCCTCGGCGCACTCCTGTCGTTCCCGCTTGCCATGATGCGGATGTCGAAGAACTGGCTGCTCAACAAGATCTCCTACGCCTACGTCTATTTCTTCCGCGGAACGCCCCTGTTGGCGCAGACATTCCTGATCTACTACGGCCTCGGAGAATTCCGCCCGCAAATGGAAGCAATCGGGCTGTGGGGCTTCTTCAAAGAGGCGTGGAATTGCGGCGTCTTCGCATTCACGCTCAACACGGCGGCCTATCAGGCAGAAATTCTGCGCGGCGCGATCAAGAGCGTTGCGCCGGGGCAATGGGAGGGCGCGGCCTCGCTCGGCATTCCGAAATGGCTGACTTTTTTCAAGATCATCCTGCCGCAGGCGCTGGTCGTCGCGCTTCGGCCATATGGCAATGAAATCATCCTGATGGTCAAAGGCTCAGCCGTCGTTTCCATCATCACTGTCTATGATCTGATGGG
>JANMEX010000247.1:0-1771 GCA_031377485.1 Phyllobacteriaceae bacterium | reverse complement strand
CTTTTTCAACATTGAGGTTAATGTCTTTCAGCACATGGAATTCGCCATACCATTTGTGCACGCCGATCATCTGGACGGCAGGGACGGTCGCTGTAGAAACTGCTGGTTCAGCCATTTTGTTTTGCTCCTAGCGTTTGTGTCCGGTCTCAAGCCGCCGTTCCATGAATTGCGAATAGCGCGACATGGCGAAGCAGAAAGACCAGAAAATAAAGGCGGCGAAGATCAAGCCGGATTTCGGCGTGGATGGAGATGCCCAAGAGGCATCGGAGAAATTCTGACGAACAATACCAAGCAGATCAAACATGCCGATAATGTAAACCAAACTCGTATCCTTGAAGAGCGAGATGAACGAGTTGACTATGCTCGGGATCACAAGTTTGAGCGCTTGCGGCATGACAATAAAATACATCTTCTGCCAATAGCCAAGACCAAGCGAATCCGCCCCTTCATACTGTCCTTTGGGAATTGCCTGCAGCCCGCCGCGGATCACCTCGGCCATATAGGCAGACGAGAAGAGCGCAACGCCGACCAGCGCGCGCATCAGTTTGTCGAAGGTCGTGCCAGGCGGCAGAAACAACGGCAGCATGACCGAGGCCATGAAAAGCACGGTCACCAGCGGAACACCACGCACGGCTTCGATAAAGACGACGGAGAGAAACTTGACGACCGGAAGTTTCGAACGCCGTCCGAGCGCCAAGAGTATGCCGAGCGGCAGCGACACGGTGATGCCAACGAAGGAAATCACCATTGTCACCAGCAACCCACCCCACAACGGAGTTTCAACTTCAACCAGACCCAACATCCCGCCGCGCAGCAGTATGTATGCGACAACCGGAAACACGACGAAGAGAGCAACCGCATTCATCGCCTTGTAGGGAAGTTTCGGCATGGCGAGCGGTATAAGCGTCAAAGCAAGCAGCAGCGCTGTCAGCCAAACTCGCCAGCGCTCAGCATCTGTATAACGGCCGACCATGAATTGCTGGAATTTTGCGCCCACAAACGCCCAGCACGCGCCCGACCAGCCTTCAGGTTGGATGCCGCCTTGCGCTGCGGTCGTGCAGAAGGTCCGGTCAGTGCCGGTCCACTGCGCGTCAATAAACAGCCAGCGAAGGATCGGTGGCAGCAACCATGCCAGAAGCAGGAAGGCAAATACTGTCATGAGACTGTCAGCCACTGTGGCAAACAAGTTTTTGCGCGCCCAGCCAACAATGCCGCTTTCCGCAAATGGAGGCGGCAACGAGGGCTCTTCTGCCGTGCGGACGTAACCATTGGTATTGGTGTTCATGTCAGCGCTCCACCAAAGCCATCTTGGCGTTAAACCAGTTCATAAAGGCGGAGGTCAAAACGCTGATGCCAAGATAGGCAATCATCCATACGGCAACGATCTCAACGGCTTGACCCGTCTGGTTGAGGATTGTGCCACCAACGGCGACAAGGTCTGGATAACCGATGGCAATTGCCAGCGACGAGTTTTTGGTCAGGTTCAGAAACTGGCTCGTAAGAGGCGGGATGATGATGCGCATCGCTTGCGGCACGACCACCAGCCGCAACAATTGGTTTCGAGACAGGCCGACAGCCTGCGAGGCTTCCGTTTGGCCTTTTGCGACACCCAGAATTCCGGAGCGGACGATTTCAGCAATAAATGCGGCGGTGTAAACGGACAGTGCGAGGTATAGTGACAGGAACTCCGGCTTCACCTGCATCCCGCCGGACAGGTTGAATGTCGAAAGCTTTGGCGCTTCAACTGTGACCGGCATCCCGGAAAGGAAGA
>JANMEX010000226.1:0-4886 GCA_031377485.1 Phyllobacteriaceae bacterium | reverse complement strand
CCTTTTTCTTTGCATAGCTTTACGGGTTGAGGCGGCAACGCACACGTCGCCGCCTTCTCAATTTGATTCCGGAAACCGGTGTAGAGCCGTTCACCGTTTCCTCGAATCGTCAAACGGCTCTAACTCTCAGTTTTGTCGCATTTTCCTTAAACGCTTGATGTTCCATCAAACTTGGAAATGCTCGAGATTTCTGATTTCATTCAATAAGGCGAGATGACATCCGTCACGCGCCGGATGGTGACACGGCGGTTGCGCCAGTTCTCATTTTGGGTGGGCACCAAAAGGTAGTCCTCGCCGTAACCAACTGTATCGAGATTATATCCGGGGACGCCGAAGTAACGCACCAGATCGCGCTTCAACTGCGCGGCGCGGGCTTCTGACAGTCGCTGATTGGCGATGCGTGTGCCGACTGCGTCGGTGTGGCCTTCGATCAGGAAGACTTCATCCGGGTTGCGGTCCATCAGTTCGTTCATGGCGACTGCGATGTTCTGCACCTTCCAGCGTTCACTGCGCGGGATGGATGCGGAACCGAAGGCAAAGTTGATGGCCTGAATATCAATCGACGGCGCGATGCGGCGCAAATCCGGGCGGCGCTTCAACACCTGCCGCGTTACTCTTGCGTTTGGCGCAAGTTTTGCCGACGGAGCGCGCTGGAGCTTGCGCAGGATCATTTCAGATGAGGGCGCTTCTTGCGCCTCTGCAGATTCGAGCCCGATTGTTGCCAGCGCAATTGCGCCCAATGCGCTTGTCATAAGCGATCTTCTGGAAATCATCATTCTTCTCCTGTGGTCAGCCGATCCGGCTTTATGACCAAGACATATGATTACGCGCCTGAAGCGGGAATGAACAAGCCATTCATCGGCCTCTTTTCAATCCCAGGCTTCAATCAATTCATCATAGGCTCCGACGGGTTCAAAACCCGCCTTTTGATACAAAACAAGCGCACGCGGACTGTCGAGCGTATTGGTCTGGATCGAAACGCGCTTTGGCAGTTTGTCCCAAGCGGCGGTTATGGCCTCTGACAGCATGAATTTGGAAAGACCCCTGCCCTGATAATGGGGGACCAGCCCGAAATACTCGATATCCGCGCAGTCCGGCAATTTGCTGGATTCGATTTCGAAAAAGCCGGCCGGGCAACCGTCGACATACATGACCCAAACGTCTGCTTTGCCGCCATCAAAGATTGCCTGCAATTGGTCATCGCTCATGCCGCGCCGGATGAACCAGTGATGAGGCTTGCCGACTTGCTCGTAGAGAAAGCGATAGAAGGACGGCGCCATGCCGACTGCTTTCATCAAAAGGATCTTGTGGCCGATGGGAAGTTGAACACGGTTGGCGGGCCGCGCCTGCATTTCGAGCTCGGTGATATGGGCTTTCATGAACCGGCGCTGGTTGGATTTTGACATGGCTGGCTCTATGGCTCCGAGCACGACTGGCGTATCTCCGGGCATGCCCCATTCCGCCCAAGACCCATCATAGAGCGCATGGTCCTTGTGCCCGATGGATTGGAGCGCGAGTGAAAGGATTGCGGCAGTCACGCCCGAGCCGCAGGTGGTGACGACATCGCCGGTCAGATCAAGGCGCTGCTGTTTGAATATCTCTTCAATTTCGGCCGGGCTTTTCAGTTTTCCATCGCCGACAAACAAGCTGGAAGGTACGGATGCAGCGCCCGGCATATGGCCGCCGCGAAGGCCAGGGCGAGGTTCCGGCGCCGTGCCGGCAAAACGGGCTGCGGGGCGCGCATCGGCGATGGCCGCAGTGCCAGCGTTAATGTGAGCGAGCATTTCGGATTTCGAGACCACACGTGCCGCGTCCAGCTGGGCCGCAAAAGTCTTTCGAGACGGGTCGGAGCGTTCGGAAGTCAGAGGCAGGCCGTCATCTTTCCAGGCGGGCAGACCGCCATTGAGAATGAAAACATGCTCCGCGCCAAAGGTCCGGAAAGTCCACCAGGCCCTTGGCGCAGAAAACAGGCCGAGCCCGTCATAGACGATAATTGTGTCCTGATCGGATATGCCCATTCCACCTATGATTTCCGCAAATCTTTCTGCTGAAGGAAGCATGTGCGGCAGACCGGTAGAGGTGTCGGCGATGGCGTCAATGTCGAAAAACACTGCACCGGGAATATGGCCTGATTCATACTCTGCTTTGGCATCACGTTTGTGGTCCGGTAAATACCATGACGCGTCCACAATCTTGACGGAAGGGTCGTCAAGGCGTGCTTCCAACCATTTTGTGGAAACTAAAAACGGGTTTTCAGACTGCATGGGGCTTTACCGCTGTTGATGATCAGACGTCTATAAACTTGTCGGAGAGTTCCTTGTACATTTCAAGGCAGCAGGACAAAGGAATTCAGCCAAGTGGCCAGGAAAATGCGTTAGTCTCGCTTTACATCTTTGCAGCACATGGTGAAGTTGGTTTATAGTGTCACCTGAACGCAGGGATCATCACCGTGAAATCACTCGATAAAAAACTTCGCCGTATTCTGGAAGGCAAATATCGTCCGAAAGATTTCATTATCGCCGACGCCAAAGATGGCGACATGGCGGGCGGCATTGAAGCGCCGGGGCCGGTTGATCCGGCCGATATGTCGAAGGGATTCCGTACCAAACAGGCTTTTCACGATATTATCTGCAACGTCATTGACCAGGGCGAAGTCGATATCATGCTGACCTCGGCATCAACGCTGGATGTCCTGAGTGATCGCGATGCCTATCACAAGAGCCATGTGACCGCTGCGATCCGTGCCAATGATACTACGGATGTATGGAAGCCGCGGTTTGGACAGCTTATTGATGCGCCCTCGCGTCCGTTCCGGTCGGCCAATCTCGAACATGTGTCGAAGCTGTGCGATCTTGGCCTGTATTCGGTTACGTTCAACAATATTCTCGACTGGGATTACATATCGGTCGAAGCATACGCGATGTTCCGCGAAGAGGCTGTGCTGCATGACTTCCGGCATTTCCTTGAGGTATTTAATCCGAACGCGCCGCAGGGGCTGAGCGAAGAACAGATGCCGGCGTTTGTGAACGACTGCATTTTGCGCACGCTGGCGGGTGTTTCGAAAGCTGAACGGCCGCTGTTTCTTAAAATTCCGTTCAATGGCCGCCGGTGGATGGAAGAGCTGTCGGGTCACGATTCGTCGATTGTCGTCGGCATTCTGGGCGGCTCATCCGGAACGACACGCGATACGTTTGAACTGTTGCGGCAGGCGGAAAAGAGCGGGGCGCGAGTGGCCTTGTTCGGGCGCAAGATCAACAATGCTGAAAGCCAGACTGACATCATCAGTCTTTTCCGGCTTGTGATTGAAGGCGATCTGACGCCAGAAGCGGCTGTCAAAGAGTATCACGCGCGGCTGAAAAAGGCCGGGCTGAAGTCTGTGCGGACACTGGCAGATGATCTCATGATCACAGAAAACGTCCTCAAGGCAGGGCTTTAATGGGGCGTTCTGGCATTATACTTGCCGGAACTGTGATCCTTGATATCGTCAATGTGGTCGACCACTGGCCCGACGAGGAAAAGGTGGCGCTGATCCAGCGCACGCAGACGGGCGCTGGCGGACCACCGCACAACGCAGGCGCGGGACTGGTGAAACTGGGAGCGCCCTTCCCCGTCACGTTAATTGGTGCTGCGGGCGAGGATGCCTATGCCGATACGCTGATTGAACAGGCGCAAAGCTACGGGCTCGATATTTCCTCGATCCTGCGCGTTCCAGGCGCTGTGACCAGCCATACGATTGTGATGTCCTCAGCCAAGACCGGCAAGCGCACATTTTTCCATCAGCCGGGTGTCAATGCAGAACTGACGCCGGAAATGATGGCGGCGCCTGCCGGATCAAACGCGAAAATCTATTATATCGGCTCGCCGGGCATTGCAGGAAAACTGGACGCGGAAGACGGCTGGCGCGTCTGCCTGCAAGCTGCGCGCAACAGCGGGTACCAGACGGCGTTTGAGCTGGTTTCGATGCCGCCGCATGTGCTGGTGCGATTGATTGCCCACTTGCTGCCGCTGATCGACATTTTCGTGGTCAACGACCATGAGGCGGCTGCAATCAGCGGCATGAGCGTGACCCGCGATGGCAGACTGGATGTGGACGCGGCACTTGCCGCATGCGCCAAGCTGCTGGACATGGGTATCGGCGCGGTCGCGGGTATTCACCATCCGGACGGGGCTGTGGCGGTGACGAGAAGCGGCGAGACTGCGCGTAGCGGGTCGCTCAACATCGAGACTTCGGAAATTGTCGGCAGCCTTGGCGCGGGCGATGCGTTTTACGCCGGATTTCTCTACGGCTGGCACGAAGAATGGTCGTTGCAGCGCTGTCTGGAATTGGGCAATGCGTCGGCAGCAACGTCGCTGTTTTCTGTAACGACGAGCGCTTCGATCAGGCCGGCTGAAGAGTGCTTGCGGTTTGCACAAAAGCGGGGTTTGCGGGGGCTTTAGGCGGTTTCCGGCATTGGTCCAAACCGTATCCTGAACCGCCGGTTCTCGCGGCCTTTTTTCTCGATTTTTGCAATGTGTATTTGTCCAAGCTCGCCGGTATTGGCAACATGGGTGCCCCCGCATGGCTGGCTGTCCACGACGCCATTTTCGCCGATGAGCACAAGGCGGATGCGGCCAAGGCCGCGTGGTGGGCGGACGTTTTTGGAGCGGATGATGGAGGGATTGGCGTCACGTTCCGCCTCATCAATCCAGCGGATTGAAACCGGGTGATTGGCGTCGATGATTTTCTGCATTTCGACCGTGACATATTCGCGGGTGTAGGTCGGGTCTGGTACGTCGAAATCGACGCGGCTGTCATCCTCATTCACCGCTGCGCCGGTGATCGGGAACGGGCAGACGACCGAGAGGATGTGGCAGGCAGTATGCATCTTCATCAGATTCAAACGGCG
>JANMEX010000165.1:0-3461 GCA_031377485.1 Phyllobacteriaceae bacterium | reverse complement strand
CTATTCCAATATCCAGACGCTGAAGCTGTTCGGCTCGCAGACGCGCGACGATGCCTATATCCGCGAAGGTATGGATCATTTCATCCACACGATGCTGCCGTTCACGCGCGGCCTTTCCGGCATTCGCATTTCACTGGGGATGACCAGTGGCGTGATGATCTCGGCCATTGCCGTTGTCTCGATTGATCTTTGGCTGAAGGGTCAGATTTCGACCGGTGGGATTGCGTTCACGCTCGGGCTGGTGCTGCGGCTGAATATGCTTTTGGGCCGGATGATGACGCAGCTTAACAGCCTTCTGCGCAATTTCGGCACAATCCAGAACTCGATGGAAACCGTCGCCAAGCCGCTGATTGTTGCCGATCGTGCCGACGCTGCGCCACTTGAGGTGAGCCGGGGCGCAATCCGGTTTGACCATGTCAAATTTCACTACGGCAAGGATTTGGGATTATTTGACGATCTGGTGCTGGATGTGCAGGCGGGCGAAAAGATCGGCCTCGTCGGCCGTTCCGGTGCGGGCAAGTCCACTTTGGTCAACCTCCTGCTGCGGTTTTACGATGTCGAGGGCGGTCGCATTCTGATCGACGGGCAGGATGTCGCGATGGTCGGTCAGGACAGTTTGCGCGCCAACATCGGCATGGTGACACAAGACACATCGCTGCTCCATCGCTCGGTGAAAGAGAACATTCTGTACGGGCGGCCGGACGCCAGCGAAGCGCAGATGATTGAAGCGGCGCGCCGGGCCAAGGCGGATGAATTCATCGCCACTCTGGCTGACCCGAAAGGCCGGTCCGGCTATGACGCCCATGTCGGCGAGCGTGGCGTCAAGCTTTCCGGTGGCCAGCGCCAGCGCATTGCAATTGCCCGCGTGATGCTGAAGGACGCGCCGATTTTGATACTTGACGAGGCAACTTCGGCTTTGGATTCGGAAGTTGAAGCCGCGATACAGGAAAATCTCTACCGGCTGATGGAAGGCAAGACAGTGATCGCCATTGCCCATCGGCTTTCGACAATTGCCGCTCTCGACCGGCTGATCGTCTTGGACAAGGGCAAGATCGTTGAAGACGGCAGCCATTCTGAACTGATCGCTCATGGCGGCATCTATGCCAAACTCTGGCAGCATCAATCGGGCGGGTTTTTGGGGCTGGATGCGGACATTGCCGCTACAGAATCTGCGGCATAAGCGGCCGGTGTCAAAAATGGCGGTGAAAATCCGCGACATAGTGCCGTCAGCGGCTTTGGCATACTTGCAAAGCCCCTCTTGCGGGGCTAGAGCCAACGGGAATGTCGGGGGGATTCCGCCTTTCCGGCCGGCTTATGCTGGTCGGCATACTGGATGACGACCAACACATGCATGTGACAAGGAACAGTCCCGTGAGCGCACACGATACAGTTGAACCAAATCGCCGCGATTTTCTCTATGTAGCCACCGGCATGGCCGGCGTGGTTGGCGCTGCAGGCGCAGTCTGGCCGTTTATCGACCAGATGCAGCCTGATGCTTCGATGCGCGCGCTGTCGTCCATTGAGGTGGATGTTTCCAGCCTGCAGCCGGGCATGTCGCTGGTCGCCAAATGGCGCGGCAAGCCGGTGTTCATCCGCAACCGCACTGAAAAGGAAGTGGAAGAGGCCAAAGCGGTCAAGCTCGAGGATCTGAAGGATCCGGAAGCGCGCAACGCCAATGTTGCAGCCGACCAGCAAGCCACAGACATCAATCGTACTGCCGGCGAAGGCAAGGAAAACTGGCTGGTGATGGTGGGCGTTTGCACCCATCTTGGCTGCGTGCCGCTCGGCCAGCAGGGTGATTTCGGCGGCTGGTTCTGCCCGTGCCATGGCTCGCACTACGACACTGCCGGGCGCATCCGGAAGGGTCCTGCGCCGCAGAACCTTCCCGTTCCGGTGTTTTCGTTCATTTCCGACACTGTGATCAAGGTCGGCTAAAGGGTTTCAGGGGACAATACAATGAGTGCAGGACATTCGACCTACGAGCCCAAGAGCGGCGTTGGTAAATGGTTTGACGCGCGTCTGCCGCTGCCGCGGCTGATGTATGACAGCTTCGTGGCCTATCCGGTGCCGCGCAATCTCAATTATGCCTATGCCTTCGGTGGCATTCTGGCGATCATGCTGGTAATCCAGATTTTGACCGGCGTTGTTTTGGCGATGCACTACTCATCGTCCACCTCGCTGGCGTTCAGTTCTGTTGAAGCCATCATGCGCGACGTGAACCATGGTTGGCTGCTGCGCTATCTGCATTCAAACGGCGCGTCCTTCTTCTTTATTGCGGTGTACATCCACATTTTCCGCGGCATGTATTACGGCTCCTACAAGCAGCCACGCGAGCTTTTGTGGATTTTGGGCTGCGTGATCTTCCTTTTGATGATGGCAACCGGTTTCATGGGCTACGTGCTTGTGTGGGGCCAGATGTCCTTCTGGGGTGCAACGGTGATCACCGGCTTCTTCACCGCGTTCCCGATTGTCGGTGAATGGATACAGCAGTTGCTTCTAGGCGGGTTTGCGGTCGACAATCCGACGCTGAACCGCTTCTTCTCGCTGCATTACCTGCTGCCGTTCATGATCGCCGGTGTGGTTATCCTGCACGTCTGGGCGCTGCATGTGACCGGCCAGACCAATCCGACCGGCATTGAAGTGAAGTCTTCGACGGATACTGTCGCATTCACGCCCTACGCTACGATCAAGGACGCCTTTGCATTGATCGTGTTCTTGGGCATCTACCTGTATTTTGTCTTCTACATGCCAAACTACCTTGGCCATCCGGACAATTACATCGACGCAAACCCGCTGAAGACACCGGCACACATTGTTCCGGAATGGTATTTCCTGCCATTCTACGCGATCTTGCGCGCCATCACTTTCAACATCGGGCCAATCGACTCCAAGCTCGGCGGCGTGTTGGCCATGTTCGGCTCGATCGCGGTGCTGTTCGTGCTGCCGTGGCTCGATACTTCGAAAGTGCGCTCGGCGGTTTACCGTCCTTGGTACAAGCTGTTCTTCTGGCTGTTCGTCATCAATGCGGTGATGCTCGGCTGGCTCGGCTCGCGCCCGGCGGAAGGGATCTATCCGTTGATGTCGCTGATCGGAACTATCTTCTACTTCGCTTTCTTCCTGGTCGTTCTGCCACTTCTCGGCCTGTTTGAAACGCCAAAGCGGATTCCGAACTCGATCACCGAAGCTGTGCTTGCAAAGAACAAAGCGCCGGTTGCGGCCTGATATGACAAGGATTAATCCAATGAAAAAGATCCTCGCAGGGTTTGCATTCGGCCTGATGATTTCCACTTCCGCCGTTTTTGCTCAGGAGCATAACGCGGCGGAACCGACGCATTTCCCGATGGTGAAGCCGGTTGAGCTGACCTGGAGCTTTTCCGGTCCATTCGGCACCTATGACAAGGCGCAATTGCAGCGCGGTCTGAAAGTGTACAAGGAAGTTTGTTCGGCTTGCCATTCCATGA
>JANMEX010000156.1:0-4056 GCA_031377485.1 Phyllobacteriaceae bacterium | reverse complement strand
TGCGGACTTTTCACCTGCGGACAATTCACCTCCCATTTTGTTAAAATCATTGAAAATATTCATTGAAAATAACACATTTTTCTGTCTTCTGATCAAAGCACTTTTTTCAACTGGGCTTGGGACGACGGGAACATTGAGATGATAGCTGAGACGGCGAAACGCACCGAAAGAGACTTTCTCGGCACAGTCGAAATCCCGGCTGGGGCGCTCTGGGGTATTAATACCCATCGGGCCGAGGAAAATTTCCGCATTTCGGGACGCTCGATCTCTGATAGCCCGGAATTGATCCGTGCATTGGCGATGGTCAAATGGGCGGCGGCGGACGCCAACCAGCAATTGGGGTCGCTCCCGGCCAAAAAGGCAAAAGCGATCCGCGCTGCCTGCCAAGCGCTGATCGCCGGCAAGCATCACAAGGCTTTCATTCTCGACCCGGTTCAGGGTGGAGCCGGTACCTCGACGAACATGAACGCCAATGAAGTGATTGCCAATCTGGCACTGATTGAACTGGGCGAAAAGCCGGGCAACTACGCAGCGCTTCATCCCAACAATGACGTCAACATGTCCCAATCGACCAACGACGTTTACCCGACAGCACTGCGCCTCGCGGCAATCTTCGCGACCTATGGCCTAATCAAGGCACTCAGCGATTTGGCAGACGCTTTCGCCGCCAAGGGCAGGCAGTTCAACGATATTCTCAAGGTCGGACGCACGCAGATGCAGGACGCTGTGCCGATGACGCTCGGCCAGGAATTCACGGCGTGGGCGATCACGATCCGCGAGGATATGGCGCGGCTGACGGACGCCTTGAGCCTGCTGCGCGAAGTGAACCTCGGCGGCACGGCAATCGGAACCGGCATCAACGCTGACCCTGCTTACACGGACATCGCCATTGCCCGGCTTGCAGATATATGCGGCGAGCCAATTACACGTTCGGAAAATCTGGTGGAGGCGACATCTGATACCGGAGCGTTCGTGATGTTCTCCGGTGTGCTGAAGCGCACGGCGGTGAAGCTCTCCAAGATCGCCAGTGATCTGCGGCTACTGTCGAGCGGACCGCGCGCCGGGTTTGGCGAGATCAACCTGCCAGCCATGCAGGCAGGTTCGTCGATCATGCCAGGCAAGGTCAATCCGGTGATACCGGAAGTAGTCAACCAAGCGGCCTATCTCGTGGTCGGCTATGATCTGGCGATAACCATGTGTGCGGAAGGGGGGCAACTGCAATTGAACGCCTTCGAGCCAACGATTGGCTTCAGCATATCCGAGTCCCAGCGGCTGTTGACAAATGCGGCGATAACTTTGCGCGAGCGCTGCATTGAAGGCATCACGGCCAACCGTGAACGCTGTGCTGAATTGGTGATGAATTCGGTCGGCATTGTTACGGTTTTGCTGCCGGTGCTCGGATATGAGAAATGCTCAGAGATCGCCAAGAAAGCGATTGCGGAGCGACGTCCGGTTCGCGAGCTTTTGCTGAACGAGACCAGTCTCACCGCCAAGGAAATCGACGAATATCTATCTCCCGAATTCTTGACCAGCCCGAAGCGGCTGATCGCAAGGTCAGTCTGAACTGGCGTCAAATCGGTAGAGCCAGTCGAGTTCGTTCATCAGTCTTTGACCACGCAGGGCAAAAACCGCGTTGCGGGCGAGGGCGGCAGGTCCTGAGACATGGTAGGCAAAGCGGTTGAACTTGCCCCGCGCAACGACTTTTGCGACCCGCGGTTTGCGCAGCGCCTGATATGCTGCTAGCGCCGCAGGAACGTCATTGATTTCCGCAAGGCAGTCCGCGAGGAAAAAACCGTCCTCTATCGCCATGCAAGCGCCCTGCGCGGCAAACGGTGTCATGGCGTGAGCTGCGTCGCCGATCAATGCGATGCGTCCGGATGTCCAGGCGCCTTCCGGTGTGCAGCTGTGCAGTGGCCACGAGCGCCAGTTGGTGATCGAGGCGAGGCAGTTGCGCAGCGACGATTCGAACTGCTCAAGCGTTTTTCCGAGCACCGCAAGATTGACCGAATTGTCCCAGCCGTGCGGCGAATCGCTTCCCCGGGTTACCAGCACAAGGTTGAGCAAGGCGCCTTGCCGCAAAGGATAGGCGACAAGGTGCGCGCCGCCGGACAGGAACGCACCAACGGTCCGTTCACGGCAAAGGTTTTTGAAGGCTGCGGGCAGGGCTCGGGTTACCGGAATTGTTGCGCGCCAGGCAGTGTAGCCGGAATGGCTTGTGTTTGAATGACCGGCAACTGCGTTGCGAACGATTGACCAGACACCGTCGGCCCCAATCAGAATATCGGCGGCAATGTGCACGGACGCATCACCTTGCAAGAATGTGATTCCAACTTCGCCGCCCGCATCGCGGGCACTTTGAAATACGATTGCATTGCGGATTTCAATATCGGGAGCTTCTTGTGCTTTTGCCAACAAGGCGCCTTGCAGGTCGGCACGGTGAACTGCCAGAAACGGCGCGCTGTCAGACTGCGGTGCCGCAGTGGTGGAAAGGCTGAGCAGTGTCTTGCTGCTTTTGGCCGAAAGCAGCGCGATGGATTTGACGATGGTGGCATTGGCGAGCAACGTATCAAGAACGCCAATCCGCTTGAGCAACCGCGTGGCATTGGGGGAAAGCTGCAGACCGGCTCCGACTTCTGACAGGGATTCAGTGCGTTCGCACAGCGTGATCTTGAAGCCCTTGCCCGCCAAGGCGAGCGCGGCGGTCAGCCCGGCGATCCCTGCGCCGACGATCACCACATGGTTCTTCGTTTTCAAATTATCAGCAGTACCGGTCATGTAGTCACCGGCAGTTCGCAGGTCGCTCTACCTTCAGGCAGCCTGATCATAATAAACGCAGCCTGCCGGCTTGGTCTGCGTATCGGAAAGCGAGCCATTGTACCGGTAGAGCGTGGAGCAATAGGGGCAGACTTTTTCGTCCGTTCCGCCAAGGTCAATATAAACGTGCGGATGGTCGAACGGCGGGTTGGCACCCACGCACATGAATTCCTTGACACCGATCTCGATGGCGGCATGTCCGGCGTCGTTCTGGAAATGGGCAATTGCGTGGCCAGCCATGGGATGTATCCTGTCCTGATGGTCAAATCCGCCCGGATTGTCCGGCAACTTGACGACAACTGTTTGTCAAAATTCACGGCCATTTTCAAGGCACTTGAATAGAGCATGTCAAAAGTCTTTCATGTTTGTGTGGCAAAATGAAATTTGCCCTCGAAGCGGAAACAGGTTGATGAACGAAAACAGTCAAATAAAGCCGGTCACAAATCACATCATTGACGCGATCAAGCTCAACAAAGAGCATGACGGAAAACTTCTTGCCGGAAGTCCGGACCGTTTTATCAACCGCGAATTTTCCTGGTTGCAGTTCAATCATCGTGTGCTGGACGAAGCCTCGAACCTGAAGCATCCGCTTCTGGAGCGCATGCGTTTCCTGTCGATCTCTGCAGCCAACCTTGATGAGTTTTTCATGGTTCGTGTTGCTGGTCTTGCAGGCCAAGTTCGCGAAGAGGTAAATACCAAAAGTTCGGATGGCCGCACGCCGCAGGAACAGCTTGAGCGCGTTTTGGCAGAAACTGCACGATTGCAGGCTGAGCAGCAAAAGAGTCTGGCCGCCCTTCGTGAAGAATTGGCCTCGGTAAACATCGAGATTGTCCGCCAATCCGGCCTTTCCGACGCCGATGTTGAATGGCTGGAAGACACGTTTCTCGAAACGATCTTTCCGGTCCTGACGCCGCTTTCGATTGATCCGGCCCATCCTTTCCCGTTCATTCCAAACCTCGGCTTCACCATGGCGCTGCAACTGGCGCATCATGGCGACAACAAGCCGATGACGGCGATGCTGCGCCTGCCGCCTGCACTGAGCCGCTTTATCCGTCTGCGTGACAACACCGCTGGCAAGACGCGCTTCATCACTTTGGAGGATGTTGTTTCCCTGCACATCGGAAAACTGTTTCCCGGCTACTCGGTGCGCGGGGCAGGCACATTCCGCATTATCCGTGACTCCGACATCGAAGTCGAAGAAGAAGCGGAAGACCTTGTACGTCTGTTCGAAACAGCGCTGAA
>JANMEX010000103.1:0-2937 GCA_031377485.1 Phyllobacteriaceae bacterium | reverse complement strand
TCTCGTTGATAATCCAGTCCTTGCCCTTGGCGATCAGGCCCTTGGTGTCATCCCAATGCCCGCGCGACTGTGCGCCTGCCAGTGACTTGTCATCCTGGCCGTAGTTGTTGTTGTAGATGCGGTCTTGATCGTGCAGCATTGCTTGGTCCCTCAAACCGGCTTGTCGCCAACGGAATTGCTCGGACGCCAGCCTTTGGCGAGTTTCTTGGATTGCTTGACCCACTCGTCGCGCGAGGCGCGGCCCTTGAAGCCCTCGAGACGGTCGTCAACCCAGTTCAGTTCTGATTTGCCCCACGCGGCAATCTGGTCGAAGTGCCAAACACCCATGTCGTTGAGCATCTTTTCAAGCTTCGGGCCGACGCCCCATATGAGCTTCAGGTCATCGCTTTTGCCTGCGCGCGGCTTCTTCATGAGTTCCGGCTGGCTTTCAGCCTTCGCTTTGGGTGCGGCGGGGATAGCCTTGGCTTTTGGCGCACCTTTGGGCGATT
Organism: Phyllobacteriaceae bacterium; assembly: GCA_031377485.1. Classification (GTDB taxonomy): domain Bacteria; phylum Pseudomonadota; class Alphaproteobacteria; order Rhizobiales; family Rhizobiaceae; genus JANMEX01. The sequence continues at coordinate 2,449 of JANMEX010000103.1, read as the reverse complement.
TCGGCGCGGTTTTTGGCGCTGGCGCGGCGGATGGTGCTGACATCAACGCAGTTGGAGCGATCGCATCCTTGCCGGTCATTTGCGACGCGGAATCCCTGGCAGGTGAAGCCAGCGCGGCTGCGCCTTTGCGGTTTTTGCCGCCGCCTGCCGTTACCTTCTTTTCATCGAGTCCACGCACGAGCGTGCTCTTCGTCTTTGGGGCTGGTTCTGCAGATGCCGCAGTCTCGACCTTCGCGCTAACCTTCACCGGCGACGGACCTTTGATTGCCGGGCTGGTTTCAATTGCCGAGGTTTTTGGGGTGGCCGCGTTCGAAGGTCCGGCGGCCGGCGCAGCGGGCGGCGTCGCCGCAGTTGCTGCGACTTGAGCGGCCTTGATCGCGCTTTCCTTGGCATATTCCTTGGCAAGGCGCTGACGCTCGGCCTTGGATATCGCCCTCTTGTCCTGAAGCGTGGTGTAGCCGGTGATGGGAGCCGCAAAAACGCGACCGTTCTGCGGGCCGGTCGGAACCTTTGCGCCCTTGCCCGCTTCAAATTCGTCAATGATTTCAGCCAGACGTTCCGGTGTCAGGTCTTCATACGTATCCTTGAACACCATGACCATCGGAGCATTGACGCAAGCACCGAGGCACTCGACCTCTTCCCAAGACAGCGTGCCCTTGTCGTTCAGATGGAACTGGTCGTGGTGGATTTTTGAACGGCAGACATCCATCAAGGCTTCCGAGCCACGCAGCATACAAGGCGTGGTGCCGCAAACCTGAACGTGGGCGCGCGTGCCGACCGGTGCCAACTGAAACTGGGTATAGAACGTCGCGACTTCGAGGACGCGGATGTAGGCCATGCCAAGCATCGTGCCGACATATTCAATCGCAGGCTTGGAAACCCAGCCTTCCTGATCTTGCGCAAGCATCAACAACGGGATCACCGCTGACTGCTCACGGCCCTTCGGGTATTTCTTGATCCAGCGCTTGACCTCTGGCTCCATCTTCTTGGCGAAGACAAAGCTTTTTGGCTGGACACTGTCACTGGCGAGGCGGCGGACGGACATGGGTTACCGTTTCAGTTTGCAGGTTTTAGTTAGAAGGTGTGGCGAAATACCAGAGCATGAAGGCAATCCCCGCGAACCCGATGACGAGTCCGGCGAGCCATCCATACAACTGGCTGTCGGTTTTGATATTTGTGTAAAGGCCGATGTAAAGTGCGAACAGACCGAACGCGCAGCCCATCATACCCATACCGAAGGAGAGGCCGACTTTCGGCAAAATGCCGGCAAGTGACCATTCTTTGACGTTGAACAGACCAAGCAAAACCGACATGCCAAGCACCGGCGGAACAATATTCCGCGCGTTGCGCATGAATTCGGTCTTGAGATCAAATCCTGCAGCCATGATCAGCGATCCACCTCGCCGAACACGATGTCGAGCGAGCCCAATATGGCCGAGACGTCAGCAAGCATGTGGCCACGGCAGAGGAAATCCATGGCTTGCAGGTGGGCGAAGCCCGGTGCGCGCAGTTTACAGCGGTAGGGTTTGTTGGAGCCGTCGGAGACGAGATAGACGCCGAACTCGCCCTTGGGGGCTTCAACGGCAGCGTAAACTTCGCCTTCCTGCACCTTGTAGCCTTCGGTGTAGAGCTTGAAGTGATGGATCAGCGCTTCCATCGAACGCTTCATCTCGCCGCGCTTGGGCGGAACGATTTTGCCGTCCATTGATGAAACCGGACCAATCTTCTCTTTGCCAAGCAGCAGATCGACGCACTGGCGCATGATCTTTGCCGACTGGCGCATCTCTTCCATGCGAATGAGATAGCGGTCGTAGCAATCGCCATTCTTGCCGATCGGAATGTCGAACTCCATCTCGGAATAACATTCGTAAGGCTGACTCTTGCGCAAATCCCATGCCGCGCCTGAGCCGCGCACCATGACGCCGGAGAAGCCCCAAGCCCAAGCGTCTTTCAGATCCACGACGCCGATATCGACATTGCTTTGCTTGAAAATGCGGTTGCCGGTCAGAAGATCGTCAAGATCCTTCACCGTCTTCAGGAACGGATCAATCCATTTGCCAATGTCTTCGATCAGCTTCTCCGGCAGGTCCTGGTGGACACCTCCCGGGCGGAAATAGGCTGCGTGCATGCGCGCGCCACAGGCGCGCTCATAAAACACCATCAATTTTTCGCGCTCTTCAAAGCCCCATAGTGGCGGTGTCAGCGCGCCGACGTCCATGGCTTGCGTGGTGACGTTGAGCAGATGCGACAGGATGCGGCCGATTTCGCAGAACAACACGCGGATGATCTGGCCACGCTTGGGTACCGTGATACCCATCAGCTTTTCAACGGCTAGCGCGAAGGCGTGTTCCTGATTCATCGGCGCGACATAGTCGAGCCGGTCGAAGTAAGGCACTGCCTGAAGTTAGGTCTTCGTCTCGATCAACTTTTCGGTGCCGCGGTGCTGCAG
>JANMEX010000172.1:0-10070 GCA_031377485.1 Phyllobacteriaceae bacterium | reverse complement strand
CCGCCAAATTCGAATTTGTTCCCCGCCTCTTCGATCTTGGTTTCGGGAGCGGAAATCGTGCCGATAGTGTAGCTTCCGTCATCATTTTCTTCGACGGATTCAAGAACGATGTCGCCAAGCAACTTCGGCTCGGCATCTGCGAATTTGATCGACACGCCCTTGGCGATGATGTTGTCACCGTCCAATTCAGCAGAAGTGACCGTGATCGGCAGGCCCTGATTGGCAAATTGCGTTGTGATTGCCTTGACTACCACATCTGCGTCAACCTCGGCGTGAGCCGGGCCGGCCAGTACGAGGGACATGGCTGTTGCGGCCAAAAAGCCGGTGGTCGAACGTGTGAACATTATGTTCCATCCTTTTTGAAATCTTGTTGCCTGCCCCAACGGTAGATTGGCAGAAATTCGTTTTGCCGTCCACAGCACGGTTTTTTCATGGCAGGCTTGAACGGTCGAAACGACATATACGCAGATTGTTAAGATGGAATTGCAGGAAAGCAATGCATCAAAACGGTTCACCGACATTTGCGACGATGAACCGTTTCAAAGTTATTGCAGGCTTTAAAACTTCCGGCTTGACTGGCTTAAAGCTAAATCAGACCAATTCGCCAAATGCCGCCGGAGAGAAATCCTTCAACGCGGATTGGTTGCCGTTGCGGATTTTTTCTGCCCATTGCGGATCGCTCAATATGGCGCGACCAACCGCGATGAGGTCAAACTCCTCGCGCTCCATGCGGTGGATGAGGTTCTCAAGGTCGGTCGGTTTTGAACTTTGTCCGCCAAAGGCTGCCAGGAACTCACCGGACAGGCCGACGGAACCAACGCTGATGGTTGTGGCACCGGTCAATTTCTTGGCCCAGCCCGCAAAATTCAGTCCATCTTCGCCATCAATTTCCGCAAATTCCGGTTCCCAGAAACGACGTTGCGAGCAGTGGAGTATGTCAGCCCCCGCTTCGACAAGCGGCACAAGCCAATCGGCCATTTCATTGGGGGTCGCTGCCAGTTTGACAGTATAGTCTTGCTGCTTCCACTGGCTTACCCGAAGGATAACGGGGAAGTCCGGACCAACCGCCTGACGCACTGCCTTGATGATTTCAACTGCAAACGCAGACCGTTCTTTCAGCGTCGCGCCGCCATAGCGATCGTTACGCAAATTGGTCTTGTCCCAGAAAAACTCGTCAATCAGGTAGCCATGCGCGCCGTGGATTTCGACGAGATCAAAGCCAAGTCGTTTTGCATCGGCTGCAGCGCTGGCAAACGCGGCAATGGTGTCGGCGATGGCCGCTTCACTCATCGCTATGCCGCGGGGCTTGCCGGGCGCAAAGAGCCCGGAAGGGCTTTCGACCGGCTCGGAAGGGGTCCACTGCGTCGATCCGCTGGGTGCTGAACCAACGTGCCAAATCTGCGGCGCCATCTTTCCGCCAACGGCATGAACGCCCTTGATCACTTTTTCCCAGCCGGCGAGCGCTTCTTTTCCATGGAAGAAGGGAATGCCGGGATCATTGCGGGAGGCCGGGCGATTGATCACCGTACCCTCCGAAATGATCAATCCAACATCGGCCTCGGCACGGCGGCGATAATATGCGGCGACATTATCGCCCGGCACGCCGTCTGGTGAAAATGAACGCGTCATCGGAGCCATGACGATGCGGTTTTTCAGCGTCAGCGATTTATGTTGAAAAGGCTTGAAAAGGACGTCGACTGCGGGATTGGTCATATCGTTGTGGCTCCTGTTTGTGTTGAAGCAGGTAAGTATGTATTATATACCTAGTGTCAATAAGGCACTTTGCAGTGACCATGGCGAAAGCGCGGCAGAATGATGAGAAGTGCGACATCACAGCAGGTGATCAGTGTTGCAAACTGTCCGAGCAGGCTTCTGCTTGATGAGATTGCGGACAAGTGGACGGTGTTAATACTGGCTGCACTTAAACGGGAACCGATGCGGTTTAACGCGATCAAACGCGCGCTCGAAGGTATCAGCCAGAAAGTTCTCACGCAAACCTTGAGGCGGCTGGAGCGCAATGGCATTGTGGTGCGCAATGTCAGTCAAGCGCCGCTTTCGGTGGAATACAGCATCACGCCGCTTGGCCGCTCTCTCGACCAGCCGTTTCAGGCGCTTTATCAATGGACACTCGAAAATCTGTCGGATGTTGAACGGGCCCGCGCAGCATTTGACGAAAGCAAGCCCGGCTAAGCCGTTGGGATAGATACAATCGGTCTCAATGGTGCGTGGCAGTTGTATCTGCGTCCGGAAATGCGCTGTGGGCCAGCTTTGCCGCCCGCTTGCCCCGAATCAATGGCTGCTTTAAGCGGCTTGCATGGCCAAAACCCCGTCAAAGCCTGACAAATCAGGCGAACCGCCACGCGACGAAGTGGAAATGATCGACCTCAAGTCAGCGCTTGAGGAGCGCTACCTTGCATATGCGTTGTCGACGATCATGCACCGGGCGCTGCCGGACGTGCGCGACGGTCTGAAACCGGTCCACCGGCGCATTCTGCATGCCATGCGCCTGCTGCGCCTGAACCCGGAAACACCGCACCGCAAATGCGCGTTGATTGTCGGCGAGGTGATCGGCAAATACCATCCGCACGGCGATCAAGCGGTTTATGACGCGCTTGTACGCTTGGCGCAGGATTTCTCCATGCGCTACCCGCTGGTAGACGGGCAAGGCAACTTCGGCAACATCGACGGTGACAGTGCCGCAGCCTATCGCTACACCGAAGCAAAGATGACGCCGGTTTCCATGCAGATCCTTGCGGGCATGGACGAAGACGCGGTTGACTTCCGATTGACCTACAATGAGGAAGAAGAAGAGCCGGTCGTGCTGCCGGGCGCGTTTCCGAATTTGTTGGCCAACGGGTCGAGCGGCATTGCTGTCGGCATGGCGACCAGCATTCCGCCGCACAACGCTGCCGAGATTTGCGATGCAGCGCTGCACCTGATCGATAATCCCGATGCGGGCGACGAGGCATTGCTGCAGTTTGTCAAAGGTCCAGATTTTCCAACCGGCGGCATCATCATCGACCCGCCCAATGAGATTGCCGAAAGCTACCGGACAGGCAGGGGCGGATTTCGGGTGCGGGCGCGCTGGCACACAGAAGACCTTGGCCGCGGCATGTGGGCGATCGTTGTCACCGAAATTCCCTATCAGGTGCAAAAGTCGCGGCTGATCGAAAAAATCGCTGAACTGCTGATCGCCAAGAAGTTGCCCCTTTTGGACGATGTGCGCGATGAATCGACGGACGTTGTGCGAGTGGTGTTCGAACCGAAAAGCCGGACGGTGGACCCCGGCCTTTTGATGGAGGGACTGTTCAAGCTGTCCGAGCTTGAAAGTCGCTTTCCGCTCAACATGAACGTGCTGACACGCGGCAAGGTGCCGAATGTCTTGTCGCTTCGGAGTGTCATCAAAGAGTGGCTTGAACACCGCAAAGAGGTGCTGATCCGCCGCTCGACATTCCGGCTCGGTCAAATCGAAAAGCGGTTGGAATTGCTTGGCGGTTATCTGATCGCTTTTCTCAACATCGACGAAGTGATCCGTATCATCCGCGAGGAGGATGAACCCAAGCCCGTTATGATGGCCCGCTGGGCGCTGACGGACGTGCAGGCGGAAGCAATTTTGAACCTTCGGCTGCGCGCGTTGCGCAGGCTCGAAGAAATGGAAATCCGCACGGAGTTCGACGCGCTGACCGAGGAAAAGGCGGCGATCGAAAAGCTTTTGGCTTCACAGACGAAGCTTTGGCAGATGTTGGCAGTGGAAATTGCTGCAATTCGCGAAAAATACGGCCCGCAGACCGAACTCGGCAAACGCCGCACGACTTTCGCCGACGCGCCGGAGCATCACGAAGATGACATCGCTCATGCGATGATTGAGCGCGAACCGGTGACCATCGTCGTTTCGGAAAAAGGCTGGCTGCGCGCTATGAAAGGCCATATTTCCGACTATGCGACGTTGACTTTCAAGGAAGGCGACAAGCTGAAGCTGGCATTCCCGGCCTACACCACTGACAAGATTTTGGTGTTCACCACCGGCGGAAAATTCTTCATGTTGGGCGCGGACCGCTTGCCCGGCGGGCGCGGGCATGGTGAGCCGATCCGCATCATCGTCGATCTGGAAAATGACCAGGATATAGTCACAGCATTCATCCATGATCCGAACCGCAAGCTCCTGGTGCTGAGCCATGAGGGCAACGGCTTTGTGATCCCGGAAGCCGAGACTGCCGCCAATACGCGCAAGGGCAAACAGGTGATGAACGTCAAGGCGCCGGACGAGGCCAAGTTCTGCTTCCCCGTCACGGGCGACCATGTGGCCATCGTTGGCGAAAACCGCAAACTTCTGGTGTTCCCGCTATCGGAAGTACCGGAATTGACACGCGGCAAGGGCGTGCGTTTCCAGAAATACAAAGATGGCGGCGTCATTGACGTGAAGACGTTTGCAATGGCTGACGGTTTGACCTGGCAAGATACCGCTGACCGGCAGTTCAATCGCAAGAAGGAAGAGCTCGCCGAATGGACCGCTGCACGGGCGACTGCCGGTAGAATGGTGCCGAAGGGCTTTCCACGAACTGGGAAATTTGGTGGGTGATGGCTCCCGGTTGTTAATTTGAATAGCCTTCACTCGACCCTTTCAAAAAACCCTGATTTCTTCCCGGCAGGACATTGTCTAGATGTACCTTGACATGAGAGCGATCATTCTCTTATTTTGAGAGAGAACGTTCGCTCTTTTCAGTTTGTTACATTCGGGCTCCGATGGATTACGACTCCAACCACACCTCGAATCACGCCGAGCCGGTATCCGCGCCGGTGGAAAAGGGCGCGCGCGCCGAGAAGCGCGAGGCGCAGACAATCCGGATTTTGGATGCGGCGCGTAACTGCTTTGTGCAGTCAGGTTTTCGCGGCGCGTCGATGAATGAGATTTGCCGCGAAGCAGCCATGAGCCCGGGGGCGCTTTATCGTTATTTCCCGTCCAAGGAATCCATCATTGAAGCTATTGCCGAGCAGGACCGGCGGCAGGATCTGATGAACCTTGCGCAAATGGGCGCTGGCGCAACCCCGCTGGACGGATTTATCGCGGCGGTCATGCAGCATTTTCGCGATGTGCACGAGCGCGACATGGCCTCGCTGTTCACCGAAATCCGCGCGGAATCCATGCGCAATGATGCAGTCGCAGCCTGCTGCGCAAAGACAGAGGCGCAGTTCATCGAGCTGTTCACCGCCTTCCTGACTTATGCCAAAGCCAATGGCGATATTGACCCGGTGGAAGATATTGACGCCATCGTGCCCATGATGATGGCGCTCGGCGAAGGCATGATCATGGGTGACGTGATCGGTCGGGGCGTCCCTATTGAAAAGATCGAAACCATTCTGCGCGCGATGGCGACATCCATTTTGCGACCCGTCAAAAAGCAACCGGAAAATGCTGGTTGAAAACAGATTTTATGGACATACCCAAATGAAGTCCTTTGCCAAAACCCTGCTTCTAAGTTACGCAATCCTGGCGGCGACCGCGAACTTTCAAAACGGCTCAATGGCGGCGGAGACAGTGGCGTCGCAGATCAAGCCGCCTTCCGTGACGGTTACGACCATCGAGAAAAAGCTCTTGAGTGAACGATTGTTCGTCAACGGCACCGTAACACCTGTGGAAGAGGTTTCAGTCGGCGCGGACGTCGCTGGGCTGATCGTTACTGAACTCTCGGCCGATATTGGTGAAATGGTGAAGGCCGGGCAGGTTTTGGCGCGGCTGGATACCGCATCGCTTGAAACGCAGCTGGCGCAAATTGTCGCGCAGGAGGCGCAAGCTGCTGCAGCAGTCGCACAGGCCGAGGCGCAAATTGTTGACGCCGAGATTGGCGTAAAGCAAGCCAAGGACCAGTTCGACCGGGCGGCTTCGCTCGCAAAAAGCGGTGTCGCTTCCACAGCATCGCTGGATAATGCCACCAATGCCTATGACAGCGCCAAGGCAAAATTGAATACAGCCAGCCAAGGCCTTGTTGCGGCCAACGCGCAGGGCGGCCTGGTTGCGGCACAGAAGAAACAGGTCGAAGTGCAGATTGGCAAAGCCGAAGTGAAGGCACCGGCAGACGGGCTGATATTGGCCCGCAATGCCCAGCTAGGTGCGGTGGTCTCAGGCGCGGCCGGACCGCTGTTTCGAATTGCCAAGGACAACGCCTATGAAGTGGTTGCCAATGTTTCTGAGACTGCGATGTTGAAGCTTTCCCCCGACATGAAGGCGGTCCTGAAACTCTCCGGCGTTGTAGATGAAATCACCGGCAAGGTGCGGCGTGTTGATCCGGAAATCAACACCGCCTCGCGTCTTGGGAAGGTGCGTATATGGGTTGAAACCGATCCGCGCGTGCGACCGGGTGCGTTTGCGCAAGTCGAGATTATTACTGCGGAACGCGAGGCGCTGTCAGTTGCAGGCTCTTCTTTGATATACTCGGGCAAGGAATCTTTTCTGCAAATAGTCAAAGACGGCATAGTGGAAACTCGACCGGTAAAGGTCGGCATTCGCTCCGGCAAACTGATTGAGATCGCCGAGGGCGCAGGCCTGGGCGATGAAGTGATCGAACTGGCCGGGACGTTCATCGCAAATGGCGATCATGTCACAACAGTGAAATCCGGTGACAGCACAGGGGCGGTGAAATGAACTTTTCCGCCTGGTCCATCCGCAATCCGCTCCCTGCTGTTTTACTGTTTTTCGTTCTGTGCGCGCTCGGCGTGATGAGCTTTTTCAAGCTCCCGATCACGCGGTTTCCCAACATTGATCTGCCACTCGTTTCGATCACTGTCACCGATCCTGGCGTCGCGCCAAGTGAACTTGAGACGCAGATATCGAAGCGTGTCGAAGACGCCGTAGCCAACATCGCGGGCGCCCGCAAGGTGATGTCGAACCTGACCGAGGGTACGTCGACCACAGTGGTCGAATTCCGAATGGACGTGCCGACAGCCAAAGCACTAAGCGATGTGAAAGATGCAATCGAGCGCATCAAGGGCGAACTCCCTGCGACCTCTAATGATCCAGTCGTCAACTCGGTCGACATCGAAGGGCAGGCGATACTGACCTATGCAGTTGCCGCGCCGCAGATGACGATTGAGGAACTGTCATGGTTTGTCGACGACAAGGTGATCCGCAAGCTGCAGGGACTTAAGGGCGTCGGACGCGTGGACCGCAATGGCGGTGTCAAGCGCGAGATCAAGGTCAATCTGGACCCAAGCCAAATGATGGCGCTAGGCCTCTCCGCCGGAACAGTCAATCAGGCGCTGCGCGGCATGAGCGCCGATATGACCGGCGGCAAGGGGGAATTGGGTGATCGAGAACAGACCATTCGCGCACTCGGCGGATCAAAAACGATCGAGGAATTGGCGGCCACGGACATTCCTGTTGGCGGCGGACGCACTGTGCGTTTGTCAGATATTGCTACGGTTGAAGACGCCTGGGAAGACCCGAAAAGCTTTGCCCGTGTGAACGATGAAACCGTGGTTGCGTTCGGTATTTTCAGGTCGAAAGGGGCAAGCGATGTTGAGGTGGCTGCGCGCGTAAACTCCGCGATTGGCGAACTCAAGACCGCCTTTCCGAACGTTCAATTTCAGATGGTCGATGATGCCGTCGAATACACGCGCGGCAATTACGAGGCGGCGCTTTCATCGCTGGTTGAAGGCGCGGTACTGGCGGTTATCGTCGTGTTCCTGTTCCTGCGGGAATGGCGCGCAACGCTGATCTCGGCAGTAGCGCTGCCGCTGTCAGTTATCCCGACTTTCTGGGTGATGGACCTGATCGGCTTTTCGATGAATCTCGTGTCGTTGCTAGGCATCACGCTCGTCACCGGTATTTTGGTCGATGACGCGATTGTCGAAATTGAGAATATTGTCCGCCACATCCGCATGGGCAAAACGCCCTATCGCGCCGCAATGGAGGCGGCAGACGAGATCGGCATGGCGGTGATTGCCATCTCTGTGACCATTATTGCGATCTTTGCGCCGGTCTCATTTATGAGCGGTGTGGCCGGGCAATATTTCAAACAATTCGGCATGACTGTCGCGATCTCGGTGTTCTTCTCACTGCTGGTCGCGAGGCTGATTACGCCGATGATGGCCGCCTATCTAATGCGCTCCGGCGGCCACCACGAAGTGAAAGACGGCGCGATCATGCGTGGGTATGAAGTCGTGCTCCGCGCCGCCGTGCGGCACCGGTGGATCACGCTGATCGGAGGTCTCGGCTTCTTCGCAGCTTCGCTTTACGCGACCAATTTTTTGCCGACCGGCTTTCTGCCGAAGGAAGATCTGGCCCGCGTGACAGCGAGTGTCGAACTTGCGCCGGGCGCACCGCTGAGCGAAACGCGAGCGGTTCTCGACAAGGCGTCGAAGGCCGTTCGCGAAATTCCAGAAGTCTCGAAAGTCTACGTGGTCGGAGGGTCTTCGCCGACCGGTGACCGTGAGGCACGGCGGGCAACGATGATCATTGAACTCGTCAACAAGACCGAGCGTGAGCGTAGCCAAGGCGAACTGCAGCCGGTGATCCTTGACCAGCTCGCGACCATTCCAGACATTCGCGCCTACTTCGTCAACGAGCGCGGCGAGCGACAACTGGCGCTGGGTGTCATGGGCATGGATGGCGCGGTGGTTTCGGAAAACGCGCGCAAAATACAAAGCCAGATGGCGGCAACCGGCAAGTTCAGGGCGCTGACTTCGAACGCTGCGCTCGATCGTCCGGAAATCATCATCGAGCCATCGTCCGCACGCCTGGCGGAACTCGGCATCACCACTGCATCCGTCTCCGAAGCGCTGCGCGTGGCGACCATCGGCGATATTGACCAGAATTTGGCGAAGTTTACCGTGGGCGACAGGCAGATCCCGATCCGCGTGCGGCTTGGCGCAGAGGCACGTGGAGAACTGGAAACACTTCAAACCTTGCCGATACCGACGGCATCGGGCATCTCCGTCCCGCTTGGCTCAATTGCTGAAATCCGTTTCGGTCAGGGACCCTCAACCATCAGCCGCTTCAACCGCGAGCGCCGTGTCATCATCGGTGCCGACATGGCAGACGGGGCAGAAATCGGCGAAGGCGTCAAGTTGGTCAACGAACTTGATGCGGTGAAGAATTTGCCGGCGGGTGTCGAGTTGCAGCCAACCGGCGAGGCCGAGGTGATGGGCGAGATTTTCGATGCGTTCCGTCAGGCCATGGTCATGGGGCTGATGCTGGTGTTTGTGGTGCTGATCCTCTTGTTCGGCTCGATCTTCCACTCCTTCACCATCCTGATGTCGCTGCCGCTTTCGCTTGGCGGCGTGGTCGTCGGGCTGTGGTTGACCGGCAATTCAATCTCCATGCCAGTGGTGATCGGCATTTTGATGTTGATGGGCATTGTCACCAAGAACGCAATCATGCTGGTTGATTTTGCTGTCGAGCGGGTGAAGCATGGCATGACGCGCACGGAGGCGATCATTGACTCTGGTCGCAAGCGCGCGCGCCCGATTGTGATGACAACGATTGCCATGTCTGCCGGCATGTTTCCGGCCGCACTGGCGCTTGGCGCAGGCGGCGAGTTTCGGGCGCCAATGGCAATTGCAGTGATTGGCGGCCTGCTGGTCTCTACCATTCTGTCGCTGGTCTATGTGCCTGCGGTCTATACGATCATGGATGATGTCGCGCGCGGCGCGCACTGGCTGATCCGTAGATTGCTAAACCCCAACCAGTCGGATGATCTGGGGCCGGAATTGACACAGGGCCATCCCGCGGCGGCCAATGAGCCAGGCGTGCTGCCACGGTTGGCGGCAGAGTAGGCGACAGACTGTAGCCGGTTTGCCAACTGCGCATGGCGGGTACAAAGTGATATTTGCTGCGTCAAACTTGAGGCAAGGATATTACTATGCTCGTGGATGGCAAATGGACTTCCGATTGGCAGCCGGTGCAGGCCAAGGATGAAAAGGGCGGATTTGTCCGGCAGACATCCTCGTTTCGCAGCTGGGTGACGCCGGATGGCAGTGCCGGACCGACCGGTGTCGCCGGGTTCAAGGCCGAGGCCGGGCGATACCATCTTTATGTTGCACTGATTTGCCCATGGGCTTCGCGCACGCTGATT
>JANMEX010000045.1:0-11208 GCA_031377485.1 Phyllobacteriaceae bacterium | reverse complement strand
CTTGCAGTCGGCGCAGAGTTTGGCCATTTCGGCGATGAAACCCGGGGAGTCATGCTCTTCATAGCGCGTTGAACCTTGATCGGGCATCAAGAAGGCGACAGTCTCGCCAGCGGCGTTGGCAGAAAGCGTTGATCCGGCCAGAAGCGACAGGGCAAGTGTGGCCCCGATAGTCAGTTTGCGTGAAAAATGCGTCATTTGGTTTTCTCCGTTTTCAGGTGCGGGTGTCCGATGCGAAACGGTTGAATGCGCTTTGCCCGGTGTTGGCTTCATGTGTTTGTGCTGGTAAGAAAACAGATGGTTGGCGTGGCGCTGCTGCGAAAACCGCAGATATTTTTGCCGCTGTAACGGCATTTGTATCGACCCAAGAAGGTCCAGAGACCAAGTTCACCATGCGTTTGCTTTCAGCCCGATTGGCAGACTTAAAGGCAAATTCGACTTTGCGCGGGGTTGCTCAATGCGCCCCGCGTCTTTGTCAGGAAAATCTCTTTGTTTCTCCTCTCCTCCCAATGGTGACAGCAAGTGCTGCCTCAGTTTCCATTCTGGTCACCGCAACTGGCGAGATCGAAATCCCGCTTCCTCCGTGCGGTTACCAGTGACCGTTCTGCGCTTTGATCCTCTGCGCAAATCTTTGACTGCGTTTGGCTGTCAGTGAATTTTGCTTTCGGTTTGGTCTCTCTCTGCAGGCGTCATTTCCGGCTTGGCTGTTTCCCGGCCCTTGGCGATTTTTGCCTTGGTCACGGCCAGGCTTTTGACAGAATCGCGAACCACGAGGCTGGCGCTGAACACGCTGGGCAGTACGTCGGTCTTGTTTCCGGCTTCCATCCGGTAGCGAAGGCGTTTCCAGGTCGCGGACACAATTTCATCGGCGGGTTGGCGGATGGCGGTCAAACCGGTCTTTCGTGCTGCCATCCAGGCATAATCATCAAAGGCGACAATCGAGGTGCGACTGGGGATATCGACGTGGTGATCTGCCAATGCGGACAAAACGCTCAGCGTCGTCACGTTTGTGACGGCGATCACCGCGCCGGGAATGGGGTTACGCTCCAGCCATCCGGCGAAAATCTTGCGTCCGCCTTCTACATCCGATCCGAGTTCGATGATCTTGGGCTGATGCCCGGTATAGCCGGCAATGATGGCCGCCGCACCTTCCGCGCGCTCGCCGATTGGCGGGAAGCTCAGATGAGAGACGGCAAGGACGATATCCTTGTGACCCATCTCAAGAAGGTGTCGCGCCGCAACTTCGCCAGCGTCCCGATTGTCGATGGTTACGGTATCCGCAATCGCATTTTTGGTTGCCACCCGGTCAACCAGAACCATCGGTAGTGTATCTTTGACCGCAAGAAGCTCAGGCGGCATGATTTCTGAGCATGGCACAACGATCAGTCCGGCGGGACGCCATGACATCAGGGCATTCAAACGTGAGGATTCGATCGAGCGATCGTTGCGGGAGCTGGCGACGATAACGTCGTAGCCTTCCTCGAAAGCCTTGTTCTCGAGGTTTGAAACAATAGTCGCAAAGAATGTATCGGTGAGGTCCGGCACTAAAACCGCGATAACGCGTGTGCGTCCCGAACGGAGCTGGGAGGCGGCGCGGTCAACCTGATAGCCAAGGGCTTCGGCTGCTTTCTGCACGCTTTTGCGCAGGTCGTCATTGACCGGTTTGCGCCCGCTGAACACATTCGAAACTGTTGCAGTGGAAACGCCGGCAAGCGCCGCAACTTCCTTGATCGAAGGCTTTCTGGATTTCATTCTTCAGCGCCTCCCCGCGCTGTTAAACGATTTACTGTAAAACGATTAACAGCATTTTTCGGATATTTGCAAGAGGAAATATTGGACAGGCTTTATCGCCGTCTCCGACTTTGGCGGCATTGAACTGGCCGGGACAGACCGTGCGATTAGATCGCCCGCAAACGGCCGGCTGATGAAAAGACCAACCCGTCCTCCCAATGATACTCAATTGACTCCCAAAATAGACGGAGAACTCAAGTGCAAGTTGATCATGTGAAAACTGCCTGTGCCGCTCAATTTGTCGGAGTCTTTCAACGGTTTGGGCAGGCGAGGAATTATATTCGTGCAGCTATTCACAATTGCGGAAACGCGGCGCAAACTTGGGGCTGCCGCAGGGGATGATCAGGGGCTAGAAAGTAAATGCTCTGGTTGGCAGGGCGGTCAAAAGGGAATTAAGTCATGGGAGTATGGAGCAACAAAGCCGCTGGATATGTAACGTCATGCCTCTTGTTGATTGCCACGACTTTGTCTCCTTCCATGGCGATGAACTGGCAGGAGGGCATGGATCCCGCCAGTCTGCGTGGCTCTTTCTTTGCAACCTGTTCTGCGTGCATGGTCGACAATCAAGGACGTCTCAGCTGTCGGTGCCGGAACAATGACGGCAATCTTTCCGCGCGACACTCCGTGCAACTTGGATTCTGTGACAGAAGCGGTCCGGACAATATTGACGGCAATCTCGCCTGTCGGCCTATTGTGCGCGGCTCCTGGGCCGCGTCCTGTGAAAATGGCTACATCTATGGAGATGTCTTGAATGCATCATGCAAGGACGCGGGCGGTGACTCCACGACGCACAGATAGGCCTTGGCTCTTGCCCGAGCATGAACATCGAAAACACCAATGGCCGGTTGTTTTGCAAGGAGTGAACGACGGCGCGCAATGCCGCTTCGCAAGCGCGCCTTTTCACCGCTGAAAGCATAGGGAAAAGTCCCAGATGGAGTTTGAGGCATGCACAATCTCATAAGAAAATCTGCCAATTTCACTTTTTTACTCCTGCTCTCCAGCGCTGGCATGTCGGAGACTGTAAAGGCGATGGAGTGGCATGACGGAATGAACCCCGCCAGCTTGAACGGGTCGTTCATTGACAGCTGCGCGGAATGCGTCGTCGATGAGATCGGATACTTGACCTGCCGTTGTGTCAACAATGCAGGGCGCATGGCCGGAAGGTCAGCAATTGGCCTTGGCTATTGCAATCGAAACGGGCCTGACAATCGCAATGGCCAGCTGGAATGCCGACCCATTGTCCGCGGAAGCTGGGCGCAATCTTGCCAGAATGGAATCATTGACGAGGGCAATAACCTTCACGCTGACTGCAAGGATACGCGCGGGATATTCAGATACGCACAGATTATCCTGCTAGATTGTCCGAGCATGAATATCGAAAATGACAACGGTCAGCTGAGGTGCAAGCAATGATTTTGTTTCCACTGCGAAAAATGAATATCGCGCAAACCGCCTTTCTGGTCATGCTGACAACGGCAAATGCGAATGGCGCCAACGTCACATTCAGCTGCCCGGAAGGCGAGGCTGGTTCCAAACTGTTGCTCAGCTACGCCAACGACGCTTTGAGCATCGCAGATGGCAATGTCACCACCTCCTTGCCCGCTACGATTCAAGGCGATGCTGCTGGCATTTTCACCGTTTACGGCTCTGGTCCGATGGACGCCACCATGCCAGAACCGGCAGCCATGGATGCCTGTCTCTCTGCCAAGCTCAAAGAGCAAGGAGTGACAGCAGACGATAAGGATATGCTGGCCTACGATTCGAACGCTTGCCGTGTAGAGCTCATCCCGAATGGCACGATCCAAAAGGTGCAGGCGCAACTTACTTTGACCTCGATTGACAAGGGCAAAGCCACGCTATTCATCCAGCGCCAATATTTGACGCCAAGCACCATTACAGGACTGCCGCTTCAGTTGGATGAATTTCCGACCCGCAATTGCGACGTGGTGCTCATGCCCTAGGCGGCGTTTAGTTTTCAACGAATTCCAAAGGAGAAGGTGCCATGCGACATTCGTCACGAATTCTCGCCGCGTTTGGACTTATGGCCATACTGGCTGCAATTCCGGCATTGGCCGAGCCCTATACTTGTGATGACAACAAGCCTTGCATCGTCGATGCAAGTGAGGCTGGTCATTATCGTGTCCGGCTCGTTTGGTCAGGACAAGGCACTGAGTATGACTATTACAAAATCATTGTCAGACTACATGGCGGTGGCGAAGTACAGTCATTTCGGGTGAAAGGAAAAGCCGGTGGCAAAGGAAAGTTCAACCTTCATCAGCCCGGCGACTATGAAATCACTGTGGCCGGGTGTTATGGTCGGAAGAGTTCTGAAACATGCCGGCCGTCATCAGAGAAGGTCCGGATGAACATGAATTGACGTTCCACTTGGCCGAAAGGCAAAGGTTGCGGCTTGGTTCTTGGGAAACGAATGGTGGGCGTAACAGGGATTGAACCTGTGACCCCTACAATGTCAATGTAGTGCTCTCCCGCTGAGCTATACGCCCACTCGTGCGGCGCATACACCACAAGTGCAGCGATGCGTCAACAGAATTGATCAGTAAAAAAGCCTGAGTTTGCGGGTCAGGCGGCTTTCAGCATTTTTTCGACTTCGTTGACGAGATCGCGCAGGTGAAAGGGCTTGGAAAGGATTTTTGCATCCTTCGGCGCATTCGAATCAGGGTTCAATGCAACCGCTGCAAAACCGGTGATAAACATGACCTTGAGATCCGGATCGATTTCAGTGGCGCGGCGAGCCAGTTCAATGCCGTCCATTTCCGGCATCACGATATCGGTCAACAGCAGAGAAAACGGCTCTTCGCGCAGACGCTCGTACGCTGAAGCACCATTGTCGAAATGGCTGACAGAATAGCCGGCCTTTTCAAGCGCCTTCACAAGGAAGCGGCGCATGTCGTCGTCGTCTTCGGCCAGCAAAATTCTGTTCATCTTCATCCGTCCGTTACTGCATGGGGCAGAGGCTGCGTAAAGCCAAGCTTCAATCTATCCACGATCATTGACAAACATGGTAAAGATCGGGTTACCGCCACTGCCTTTCGGGGCCTAAATACGCCAAATGCTTCACCATTGATAGGAATAACCGCTTGGCGAGATGGACTTGGTAAATACCAAGTGGCAAGATTGGGCTTGAAAGGCGGACAAATGGAGACACCGGCAGACTTTTTCGGGTTTCCCGTTTCGGTGGTCATTGAACCTGCTGTGCAAAGTCACGGCGTGGTTTTCAATTCTCCGCATTCCGGGCGTCTTTATCCCAAGAGCTTCCTGATGCAGACGAGGCTTGACCGAAACACGATCCGCCGTTCGGAGGATCTGCAGGTTGATGGGCTTTTTGCCGATGTCGTCGATTGCGGGTTGCCTCTGCATGTCGCCAATTTTCCGCGTGCCTATGTCGACGTGAACAGGGAGCCGTATGAGCTTGACCCGCGCATGTTCGACGGGCCGTTGCCCCCTTACGCCAACACCGGTTCGGCACGGGTGGCGGGAGGGCTTGGTTCGATCCCGCGCGTGGTCGGTGAAGGCATTGATATTTATGCGCGGCGACTGCCGGTGGCCGAGACGCTGGAGCGTATTGAGCGCGTCTACAAGCCGTTTCACCAGACTTTGAAAGAACTGCTTGACCAGACGCATGAAAGTTTCGGCTATTCCGTTTTGATTGATTGCCATTCCATGCCGTCCAATGTGCGCAGCGGCGAGCGTGGCATGACGCCAGATATCATTATCGGTGATCGATTTGGCATGAGCGCCGCATCATGGATTTCCGATCTCGCGATCGAAATGTTGCAGGCGCTTGGCTACTCGGTCGTGCGCAACAAGCCCTATGCAGGTGGGTACATCACGGAGCACTACGGGCGACCAGGGCGCAATGCGCATGCGCTTCAGATTGAAATCAACCGCGGGCTTTACATGGATGAGACACTGATGGCGCTGACCAGCGGTTTTGTGCCGCTTCGCCAGGCGTTGGGTCGATTTGCACTTGCTTTCGCCCAGGAGGTCGGGGCAAATCTCGGCTACCAGAGATTGGCCGCAGAATAGGGTCGGCCACCTTTTTCAGGATGCCTCCCATGCCGGTGACACGCGACTTCTTCCTTGAACTTGCAGCGGCAGCGGCTGCGCAGACATTGCCGCGTTTTCGTGCTGGTGGCGGCATTGATGACAAGGGCATGAAGGGTGGCGTCGCATTTGATCCGGTAACTGAAGCGGACCGCGCTGCCGAAGTGGCGATTCGTTCGCTCATTGAAGCTCGATATCCTTCGCATGGTATTTTGGGCGAAGAGCACGGCTCGGTTGGCCTTGACCGCGAGCACGTCTGGGTGATTGACCCGATCGACGGCACGCGCGCTTTTATTACCGGCATACCTGTCTGGGGTACGCTGGTTGGCTTGACGGAAAATGGCAGATCAATTGCCGGCATGATGGCGCAGCCATTTACTGACGAATTGTTCTACGCGCTGGGCGGCAAAAGCTACCGCGTGTCAGCAAACATCGAGACGGTCAACAAGGTGAGTGCCATCACGGACCTTTCCAAAGCCACGTTGTTCACCACCACGCCGCATTTGTTCAAGGGTGATGCGAGGCGGCGGTATGATGAGGTGGAAACGCAAGTCAAATTGTTCCGCTATGGCTGCGACTGCTATGCCTATTGCATGCTGGCGGCAGGGTTTGTCGATTTGGTGATCGAGACAGCGCTTCAACCCTATGACATTGTGGCGCTGGTGCCGATCATTGAAGGGGCTGGTGGTATCGTCACCGACTGGGATGGCTCGCGGCCAGAGAAGGGCGGCAACATCATTGCGGCTGCCACGCCGGAACTGCACGCGGCCGCAATGGTGATCATGCACGGTTAAGGGTCAACTTGACGTCATTTCCGAGCCAGGGACGAATGCGTCGAATGCAGCCAACACCTGTTCACGATAAATGTCGGCCTCCTGCAGCAACTCATGTTTGCCGCCGTCAATGGTGACCATCGCGGTTGAGCGCATACCGCGGGCGAAACGCTCGATAGTGGCATTTGAGACGATTTGATCTGCACCTGCTGCAATAATCAAAGTCGGAATTTGAATGCGCGCCTTGAAATCAGGATCAAGCACCGTGTCCATGGCCAGACAAGATGCGTGTACCCATCTGGCAGTCGGACCGCCAAGTCCGAGCTCCCTGTGCTGTTCAAAAATTGCGGAATTACGGCGGTAGCGCACCGGGTCAGACGTGAGCTTGTTGCCGGTAAATGGCAGCGTCTCGCGCGGACGCGCCCCGCCGGACATGTACATGGAGCCAAGGCCGATCAGCGACAAAAACCCACTCAGCCGGCGGATTTGCTTTTGCCCAAGCGGTTGGTGGGTAAGTGCCAAAAGTGGAGCAATGAGGACCATGCGCCGAATGCGGTTTGTCAGGTCCGGGCTTGCCAGAAGCGCAATCAGCGAGCCGGTCGAGTGCGCCAGAATATAAAACGGCGCCCGGCAGTCCGGCAGTGCTACATTGTCAAAGAAATAATTGAAATCAGCGACATAGCGGTCGAAATTCTTGATATGACCACGAACCGGGTCTTTGATAAGGCGATCTGACCCGCCTTGGCCAAGCCAATCAAACGTTGCGGAGGAAAAGCCGCGGTTTGACAGGTCTTGCATGGTTTCGAAATATTTTTCGATACACTCATTGCGTCCATGGAGAATGATCACAGTGCCCTTGAGCGGGCGACCTGATGCGGGAAAGAGTGCGTAGCGAAGCTTCTTGCCGTCAGGCAAGTCAAGATAATCTGCCGTGATGCCATCCGGTACGGGATTGCCATCGGTCTCGAAAAGTTGCGCTGACATGAATATCTTCGTGTTGTTCCCTGATTGGGAGTGACAGTAGCGGCTGCGTCCGCAAAGGTCAAAATGCGCTGCTTTTCAGATGGAAAAAACCGGGAGTTCTGTTTTGCAGAACTCCCGGCCAAATCGATCCGCAAGGAAGGGACGTTACTTGCAGACCGAACTTTCGGGCTGTCTCAGTAGCCTGAGCCGAAGCCGAACTCGATGGAAACGCCGGGCGTTGCGTGGCGGCGAGGCATTGGGCGGACGGGTGCACTGATCCAGCCTACGCGCTTGGCCGTCAAAATTTCACCGGTGTAGGCATCAACGCGAAGCTTGACCAACGCGCCATTGTTGCGGATCGCCATGACCCGGTAAACATCGCCGCGCAGCGAAATTTCCTGAATTTGGCCATAGCCTTGGCGGCGAAGCTCCCGGGAAATGAAACGCGCAGACAATACGTCTTCGTCTTCCATGACAGGCGCTGAGTGACCCAACGGGCGATGGCGATCATACTCCATCAAACCTTGCTGTTGATCGGCATAGATCACGTCTTGATCGTCGTAGCCGCCGGCAAAGGATGGCGCGGCACCTGCAAGCGCCGAGATCGCAACAGTGGTCAGGGCGATCTTGCGAAAAGTCGTGGCGACGAGGGACTTGAACATTTTGATCTCCATTCCGGCCGGGCTTATTGATTGGCCGTTTGATGATGACTTTTTATCAAAGCCCACCTGAACGCAGACAGAAGGCGGTGTTCATCTGCCGTTCATCGGCGAAAAAACTTTCACCTCTTGAAAACGCAACGTGCCCAAACCACCTCTCCTGTGCGGTCGCCAAGAAGGGGCCGCGCCGTGCGAGGCCTGCCAAAACGGAGGCCCACAGCGGAAACATCGCAACCCGTTGCTTCAAGAGTGAGGACACCATGCGTCACGTAGATTTTTCACCGCTTTACCGTTCAACCGTCGGGTTTGACCGGCTATTCACGCTGCTCGATTCGCTGGCACAGCCGGACAATGGGCAAACCTATCCGCCATACAATATTGAAAAGACCGGCGAGAATGCCTACCGCATCACCATGGCAGTCGCAGGCTTCTCCGAGGACGAAATTCAGATCGAGACACATCGCAATGCTCTCTCGGTGAAGGCTGAAAAGGCCGAGGAAACGGAAGAAAACGGCAAGGAAACGCTGTATCGCGGCATCGCTGCCCGTGCGTTCGAGCGCCGCTTCCAGCTCGCCGATCATGTCGAAGTGCGCGGCGCGGCCCTTAAAAACGGCCTGCTGCACATTGATCTCAAGCGTGAGGTTCCCGAAGAACACAAGTCGCGCAAGATCGAGATTACGGCTGTTTCTGACAAGGCTGCCAAGCAGATTGAAGCGAAGGCGGCTGCGGTCAAGTAATCGCCTTCAAAATCCTCCAGTTGACTGGCGGCGCAGCAATGCGCCGCCTTTTTATTAGCGGTTAGCCACGAATTAGCCCGGCAGACTTGATTGAAGACTGGCGATTTCGGCATCACTCGTGGCAAAACTGGTCACCAGGCGGATCATGGTCTCGTCATCCTTGATGTCGCCGTCTGCAGGCGCGTGCCAATCGTAAAAAATTGCACCGGCTGCACGAAGGCGCTCGATATCCGTATTTTTCAAGATGGCGAAGACTTCGTTGGCCTGCGGTATTCCATAAAGCCGCGCATGCCCGGATGAACCGAGTGTCTCGCCAAGTTTGGCTGCCATGTCATTGGCGTGGTGCGCGCTGTCGAGCCAGAGACTGTCTTTGAAATAGCCCTCAAACTGGGCGGCAATGAAGCGGGATTTGGAGAAAAGCTGCGCAGCGCGTTTGCGCAGGAAGGGCATTTGCGCGTCCAGATCCTTATTGAACACGACAATCGCCTCGGCGCACCAGCAGCCATTCTTGGTGCCGCCGAAGGAAAGAATATCCACTCCGGATTTCCACGTCATTTCGGCTGGCGTGCAGCCCAGTGAAACCAGCGCGTTGGCAAAGCGTGCACCATCCATATGCAATGGTAGGTTGTTGGCTTTGGCAATGGCGCTGACGGCGCGGATTTCCTCGAGCGAATGGACTGTGCCCGCCTCTGTAACCTGCGTCAACGTGATGCCCATCGGCTGGCCACCGTGGACAAAAGCCGCGGGATTTTTGGCAATGGCTTTCTCGAGTGCCGCCAAATCCATCTTGCCCTTCGCTCCGGAAACAAGGAACAATCTCGATCCGCCTGTCAAATACTCAACGGCGCCACATTCGTCTTCGGCAACATGGGCGCTCTGGTGGCAGAATGTAATGCCGCCCGGCTTGTTGAAGGAAGCCAGGGATAAGGCGTTCGCCGCGGTACCGGTGGCAACAAAATAGACCGAGACATCGCGTTCGAAGATTTGGCTGAAGGTTTTGTCCACCGATTTGTCAAGATCGCTCGCGCCGTAGGCCGGCACGAAGCCGCCGGAGTGGCGCGTCAGATTTTCCGCGATTTTCGGATGGACTCCAGCCCAATTATCAGATGCAAAATTCATGAATATCGCCCTTTTTGTTTGGAGTCTGACGCGGGATGTGGTGCAATTGCAAGCCATGGCACCTGATTTTTGGGAATGGAACCGTTGCGAAGGTGCGAACTTAGTGAAATCCACTAAAAAGCACTTATGAAACACGCTTTGCCGGTGGAAAGCCGTTTTTTCCAGTCAAACTCTTGTGTGATATCCCGAAATCTGCAATAACCAATTTAGGACAGTAATGCTGTCTTATTTTCCGGATTGAGCATGGCTGGTGCATGACGCGTTCTGCTCCGGCCTTTCGCTTCGAAAGGATCCATTTGGGCCCTGCCGGAAATATCGGAGACAAACAGGCCAAATGACGCATCTACAAAGCGACATGATGCCTTATAAAGCACAGCCCACGAGCACGGGCATGAGAAGGAAGGACGAGACGATGACGATTTTGACGCCATCTGCAGCGACGGAAATTTCGACCGCCGAACAGAACCGTGCTGCCAAAACCGCGAAAACCGTCGGTCTTCCGCTCGCCCAAGGTCTTTACGATCCACGCAATGAGCATGATGCCTGCGGCGTCGGATTTGTTGCTTCGATGAAGGGCGTAAAGTCGCACAAGATCGTGCGCGACGGCCTCGCCATGCTGGAAAACCTGACACATCGCGGTGCTGTCGGATCTGATCCGTTGATGGGTGACGGCGCGGGAATTCTTGTGCAAATTCCGCACGCATTCTTCAAGAACGACATGGCCAAGATTGGCGTTCAATTGCCGGATGCCGGTGAATATGCCGCAGGCTTTTTGTTCATGCCCCAGGATGCCGCACTGCGCGCGCACTGCGAAAATATCGTCAGCGAAGTTATCGCTGCGGAAGGTCAAATCCTTCTCGGCTTTCGTGACGTCCCGGTTGACAATTCCACACTTTCCAAGGACCCGGACATTGCGGCAACCGAACCATTTCACCGTCAGGTATTTATCGGGCGCGGCGTTGGGATTGCGTCCGAAGAGGATTTTGAACGCCGTCTTTTCATCATCCGCAAGGTGATTTCCGGCCGGATTTATGCCGAGACGCAAGGCCGTGACAATGGTTTTTATATCGTATCTATGTCTTCACGCACCATCGTCTACAAGGG
>JANMEX010000034.1:0-14197 GCA_031377485.1 Phyllobacteriaceae bacterium | reverse complement strand
CTTGGATGCTTGAGCTTCCTGAGCGCCTTTGCCTCGATCTGCCGGATACGTTCGCGCGTCACCGAGAACTGTTGGCCGACTTCTTCAAGCGTGTGGTCAGTGTTCATGCCGATACCGAAGCGCATACGCAGCACGCGCTCTTCACGCGGGGTGAGCGAAGCGAGAACACGGGTCGTCGTCTCGCGCAGGTTCGCCTGAATGGCCGCATCAATCGGCAACATGGCATTCTTGTCTTCAATGAAATCGCCGAGATGCGAATCTTCTTCATCGCCCACCGGTGTTTCAAGCGAAATCGGTTCCTTGGCGATCTTCAGAACCTTGCGAACCTTTTCGAGCGGCATCGCAAGCTTCTCAGCCAACTCTTCCGGCGTCGGCTCGCGGCCGATTTCGTGGAGCATCTGACGCGACGTGCGCACGATCTTGTTGATCGTCTCGATCATGTGAACCGGAATGCGGATGGTGCGTGCCTGATCGGCAATCGAGCGGGTGATCGCCTGACGAATCCACCAAGTTGCATAGGTGGAGAACTTATAACCACGGCGGTATTCAAACTTGTCCACCGCCTTCATCAGGCCGATATTGCCTTCCTGAATGAGATCGAGGAACTGCAAGCCACGGTTTGTATATTTCTTGGCGATGGAAATCACGAGGCGCAAGTTCGCTTCGACCATTTCCTTCTTGGCAATCGCAGCTTCGCGCTCGCCCTTCTGTACCTGATTGACGATCTTGCGGAATTCAAGAACCGGAATAGCGGTTTCCTGCGCAATGATCTGGATGTCAGAGCGCAGATTTTTGACGTTTTCTTTTTCGCTCTTGGTAAATTCCTTCCAGCCCTTGGACGTCAGGTTGGCGATGGAGGCCAACCAATTGGGGTCCAGTTCGGAGCCGGTATAAACCTTGAGGAAGTCTTCGCGCTTGACGCCATAGCTTTCAGCAAGGCGCAGCAGCTTGCCTTCGTTCTGCACGAGGCGGCGGTTGATGTCGTAAAGCTGGGCAACCAAGGCCTCGATGCGCGCGTTGTTCAGCGACAGCGACTTTACGGCGGTGATCAACTCATCCTTGAGCTGCTTGTAACGGCGCTCTTGCGAGGTCGACAGCGTGCCGGTCGCCGCCATTCGGTTTTCAACCTGCTGGTCCTGCAACTTGCGCAGCTTCTTGTAGGTGTCCGCAATCACATCGAGTGTGGCCATAACGGCCGGACGAAGTTCAGCTTCCATCGCGGCAAGCGACAGGCTGGCTTCGTCTTCCTCCTCTTCTTCCTCTTCCGGATGCGGGCCTTGGCCGCCGACATTGGTGATGTCGTCGTCTTCAGCCGCGCGCATACGGCGCTGGCGGTCGTCAATTTTCTGCGCAACAACTTCCGCCGGACGCTCGACCTGCGGCGCGGCCTTGCCTTCAGGCCCGGCAAACGTCGTTTCGAGATCAATGATCTCGCGCAGCAATATCTTGCCCTCGTTCAGGTCCTCACGCCAGATGATGATGGCCTGAAACGTCAGCGGGCTTTCACAAAGGCCCGCGATCATCGTCTCGCGGCCGGCCTCAATGCGCTTGGCAATGGCAATTTCACCTTCGCGCGACAAAAGCTCCACCGAGCCCATTTCGCGAAGGTACATGCGAACCGGATCGTCAGTACGATCCGTAGGTTCTTTCTTGGTGGTCGCGGCAACGATGGCCGTGCCGTTGGTCTCGGCCAATTCGTTGGCATCAACCTCTTCTTCGGCAGCCTCTTCCTTGTCTTCGTCGGTGTTGTCTTCTTCCTCGACAACATTGATGCCCATATCGGACAGCATTGCCAACGTGTCTTCGATCTTGTCCGGATCAGTTTCATCCGAAGGAAGGACCGAATTCAGCTCGTCCATCGTGATATAGCCGCGCTTTTTTGCGGCCTTGATCATCTTCTTGACAGCATCATCCGAAAGGTCGAGAAGCGGCCCGTCCGGAGCGCCTTCGCGCTCGGTTTCGCCTTCTTCTTTTTCTTTCTTTTTATCTGCCATGCTGTGTCGTCTCCGTAAAAGGGATTCGCGGGCGCAAAGAGCCGGATGAAACCCACCCGGTACACGGCGCTACGATGCGATTATCCCTGTTTGCGTTAATGTGCGATTAACCTTGAGTGCAAGATCGATCCCGTCCAAACGCACATCACCATATATTCTGCGCGTTAAACCGGAACAGCCCTCATTCACTGTTTCAAGGCGTGCCTTTTCCCGGCTGTCTGATTCCGTCATTCTTCGCCACAGTCAAGCCGGTTTTCATGATTCGGGTAAAAAAGCGAATCAATTCTGACTATTTGAGCTTCCGCGCCCGGATGAAACGCCGAATCCTTCGATCAGCGCCTCCATCCCTTGCGTGTTTCGCATCTGGTTCTGCACATCAATCAAACGGGCATAATTCTCTTCGGATGCATCATTGGCCAAGGCCAGTTCCGCAACCTTCAGTTCACTATGTAGTGTGCGCGAAAGATGGTGCAAGTGCAGCGCCTGCATGAACGCCTCACGCGCGTCGTCAATAGCTGCCTCATCTGTCGCCACCCAAAGCCGGGCGCGGCGGATCATCTGGTCCACGGAATCGAGAATGCCAGGGTGCCCCATGGCATCCAGACGGGTGGATATATCAGAACGCGACGGCTCACGCTGATCAGCGTGGCTGTCAAGAATGGCGGCCTGAAGCGCCTTGAGTTCAGGATTGAGAAGATCAAGACTTTCAAACAGTCCGAATACTTCTTCAACCAGCCGCGGATGGTAGATGCCAATCAGCAGGATCATCGCCTCGCGCAGCGACGGCTGTGCCTTGACACCGCGCACCAGCGCCGATTTTGCCAGACTGTCGGATACGGCCAATCGCCCACGCGCTGCGCCGCGTTCGGGCCGTTGTTGGTAGTTGCCGCCCTTCTCCCTGCCCTGCACATTGCGGGCAGGCTTGCCGAAGAAGGCGTTCTGCCTGTCACGCATGTCCTGTTGATAGTGGCGACGCACACTCTCGTCCTGAATGCGCGAGGTGATTTCGCGAAGGCGCTGTTCAAGTTCGGCCCGACGTTCCGGCGTATCATAAACCGCCCCGCCGGTCTCGCGTGCCCAGATCACATCAATCAACGGACGCGCCTCATCCAGCACCGCCTGAAATGCTTCCGGTCCGGATGCCTTCACCAGATCATCTGGATCTTTGCCATCCGGCAGCATGGCAAAGCGCATGGTCTTGCCCGGCTTCAGCTGCGGCAAAATCAAATCCGCCGCACGCCACGCCGCCTTGGAGCCAGCTTGGTCACCGTCAAAGCACAGCACAGGCTCCGTCGCCAGTTTCCACAAGAGCTCACACTGCCGTTCTGTCAACGCGGTGCCTAGTGGCGCAACGGCATTGGCAAACCCGACCTGCGCCAGCGCGATCACATCCATGTAGCCTTCCACGGCAATGACCGAGCCCTGGTCCTGCGCAGTCTTGCGGGCCTTGGCATAGTTGAACAGCACTTGGCCCTTGTGGAACAGTTCGGTTTCCGGCGAATTCAGATATTTGGCCGGCACATCTTTCGACATCGCTCTCCCGCCAAAGGCAATTGTCCGCCCTTTGGAATCAGGAATCGGAAACATGATGCGATCACGAAACCGATCGTAGGAAACAGGAATGTCATCACCAAACACCACCAGGCCGCAAGCCTCGATCTGATCCTTGGCAATGCTCTTGCCCGCCAGAAATTCTTTCAGCGCGTTGCGGCTGTCGGGCGAATAGCCTAGACGAAACTGCTGCTGCGTCGCGGCCGAAAGACCGCGTTCTCGCAAATAGCCGCGAGCCTTGGCCCCACCGGCCGCTTGGAGCTGATCTTCAAAGAACTGTACCGCCAACTCCATCACATCGAAGAGGCTTGCCTGCTCTCGGTCGCGTTTTTCCGCTTCGGCGTCGCGCGCAGGCATTGGAACCCCGGCGATACCCGCAACAGTTTCCACCGCCTCTGGAAAACTTAGACCCTCAAGCTCAGTCAGAAATTTGAAATGATCCCCCGAAACACCGCAACCAAAGCAATGATACCGGCCTTTGCGGTCCTCACAGTGGAAACTTGGCGACTTTTCGCCGTGAAAAGGACAACATGCCCAGAAATCACCGCGTCCTGGGTTGGATTTTTTGCGATCAAACGTCGCCCGGCGCGAAACGATTGTGGAAATCGGAACGCGGTCACGGATTTCCTCCAGGAATGTGGTCGGGAAACGCATAGTGTGAGCCTAAAGCATGGAATCACAAGAGTCAGCAAGGGCAGAGTAGGCTTCGTCACAACACGCACTTTTTCCCATCCCGATGGCGCTTTCAGGACTGTGATTTGATTAGCCGTCAAACTATAAAGGCGCATTCGGCAATGTCCGCCACACCAACAAAGGCAACAAGAATTTGAGCGGATCGCTTATCCTTCTGAACCTAGCTGGCGCGGTGGCGCTGCTCCTCTGGGCCACACGCATGGTACGCACAGGGGTGGAGTCCGTGTTCGGAGCGACTTTGCGCGACACACTCGGTCCAAAACTGAAAAATCCGCTGTTTGCCGCCCTCTCCGGCCTGTTCCTTGCAATCATTTTCCAAAGCGCCACAGCTGCCGGCCTGTTGATCTCCGGCTTTGCGGCCCAGCAACTGATCAGCGTGACGACCGGCATCATTGCCCTTCTTGGTGCCGATCTCGGCTCGGCCATCACCACGCGGCTCTTGAGCTTCAATCTCCAACCGCTGATCCCCTTGTTGATCATCCTCGGTACAGCCTCATACATGGCAACCGAAAACCGCAACTGGCGTCAAACCGGGCGCATTCTTGTCGGCATCGGACTTTTACTCCTGTCACTGCGGATGATCGGACAAGCGTCAGAACCTCTTCGCGAAAGCAGTCTTTTGCCCGTCATCGTGCGCACCCTGTCAGGTGATGCGGCAATTGCATTCATCGTTGCGGCGGTCGTTACATGGCTATTCCACTCGAGCGTTGCAGGCGTACTGCTGATCTCGACCCTTGCGGCCAAGTCGCTTATACCGGTCGAACTCGGCATTGATCTGGTTCTGGGCGCAAACTTCGGCGGTGCGATGATCGCCGCTGCACTGACCAGATCGGGCATCGCCGTGCAGCGCTCAGTCCCGATGGGCAATCTCATATTGCGCGGGCTCGGCGCCGTCATCGCAGCGATTGTCGTTTCAAATCTGGTTCTGCCATTGGAGCAGCTTGGTGCGGATCCGGCACTGCAAATCATTTATGCCCACATCATATTCAATGTCGTGCTGCTCTCCATTGGCCTGCCGCTTGCGCCAATTGTTGCAAGATTGGCGCGTTATTGGTGCGGTATTGGCGCAGTAAAAACGCCGCTCGAATTGATCGACACAGAAGCCACAACCGCACTCGAAGAGGCAGCCCTCGCCTATCCGAAGCAAGCCATCGCCAATGCCACCCGTGAAGTGCTGCGCCTGTGCGAAACCATCGACCTGATGCTGACGCGGGTCATCGGACTGTTCAAATCCGTGTCGCGTGACGACATCACTGCAATCGCCCTGCTCGACGACCGGGTCGACAAGCGGCACTCAGCCATCAAACTATACCTTGCCCGTGCCACCGCCACGGATATGAGCCAAGCGGAAGCGATTCAAAGCATGGAGTTGGTTGCCGCCTGCGTGAAGCTTGAACAGGTCGGCGACATCATCGTGCGCAACATGCTGTTGCACATCCAGAAGATGCGCGACCGTAATCTCGAATTCACCGATGAAGGTTGGCAGGAGCTTCAATCGATGCACGCCGCCGTCTTGTCGAATGCCAAGCTCGCCTTTAACGTCATCGTCACCCGCGATCTGTCCACAGCCCGCATGTTGGTCGAGCAAAAAGACCGCATGCGCGAGCGCGAAAAGTACGCGGCGCAGCGCCATTTCGACCGCCTGCGTTCAGGTTCGCCATTGTCCATCGAGACCAGTGCCATTCACCTTGATACCATCCGCGACTTGAAAGACATCAACGCGCTGCTAGCCTCGCTCGCCTATCCGGTGCTGGAGGATCATGGGCTGTTGCGCGGCTCGCGGCTGAAGAAGAGCTGAAGTCCCGGCTTGGCGATTGCGGACCATCGCGATAGCCTGCGATATCGGAGATCGTCATGCTGTTTTATCTGACACTCATATTTTGCTGCCAGTTGCTTGGCGAACTTCTTGTCGCGGCGACTGGAGTTCCCGTCCCCGGTCCGGTTGCAGGGATGGTCATCTTGTTTGCAGGACTGGTGATCAAAGGCGCTATTCCCGATGAACTGCAATCAATCGGCAACGCGCTGTTGGCCAACCTTTCGCTTCTCTTTGTGCCGGCCGGCACGGGTATCATGGTTCATTTTCTTTTGCTGAAAACCGACGGTCTTGCTGTTTCCGCTGCTTTGGTTGGATCAACAGTGCTCACGATTGCAGTTACGGCCTTGGTGCTGGTCGGCTTAAATCGCTGGCAAAACAACAAGTTGGGAGATGGGCAATGACCGCTGTTCCCAAAAGTCTGTGGGTCTATCTGGCGGCCAATCCACTTTTGCATCTGACGCTGACGCTGCTCGCCTACCAGTTCGGTGATTGGGTTTACCGCAAGTTCAATCGCAACCCGCTCCTGAACCCTGTGATGATTTCAGTCACGGTTCT
Source organism: Phyllobacteriaceae bacterium (assembly GCA_031377485.1). Lineage (GTDB taxonomy): Bacteria > Pseudomonadota > Alphaproteobacteria > Rhizobiales > Rhizobiaceae > JANMEX01. The sequence continues at coordinate 7,588 of JANMEX010000034.1, read as the reverse complement.
GGTGGCAATCCTGCTTGTGACGGGAACAGACTACGGGACATATTTCGAAGGCGCCCAGTTTGTTCACTTCTTGCTCGGACCGGCGACGGTTGCACTCGCAATTCCATTGTACAAACAATTCCACATGGTTCGCCGATCTGCGGTTGCCATTTTAGCCGCAATCCTTGCCGGCTCTCTGACTGCGGCAAGTTCCGCCGTGGCAATAGCTTGGGCGCTTGGCGCTTCGGCGCAAACCGTCGCATCAATCGCACCAAAATCCGTCACTGCCGCCATAGCAATGGGCATTTCCGAGAAGATCGGTGGCCTGCCCTCGCTGACCGCCGTTCTGGTCATAGCCACCGGCATTATCGGCGCTTCGCTCGGACCGCTGGTGCTGAACCTCTTGGGTATCAAGGATTGGGCTGCGCGAGGCCTTGCCATCGGCGTCGCTGCACACGGCATCGGCACGGCACGCGCATTACAAGTCAACGAAGTCGCAGGCGCGTTTGCGGGATTGGCTATGGGGCTCAATGCGTTGGCAACAGCAATCCTGCTGCCGTTGCTTTGGCGCTTGTTCTTTTAGATCTTAGCTCAGCAGTGCCTTGATCACACCGCTGGCTTTGCCGAAATCCATTGATCCGGCATGGCGCGCGCGCAGTTCGGCCATCACTTTGCCCATATCCTTGATGCCGGATGCGCCGGTCTCTGCGATCACCTTGGCGATAGCTTGCTTGGCATCATCGTCCGAAAGCTGCTGCGGCATGTAGGCTTGGATCACGACGATCTCAGCCTTTTCCTTGTCCGCCAGTTCCGGGCGGCCCCCTTGAATATAGACCTTGGCTGATTCCTCGCGCTGCTTCACCATTTTGGCAAACAGGGTCAGCAATTCACCTTCGCTGGCGGCATCCTTGCCCGCAGTGCGGTTGGCAATGTCGAGGTCCTTGATTGCCGACTGCATCAGCCGGATCGTGCCAAGCCGTTCCTTGTCGCCGGATTTCATTGCGGTTTTCATGTCTTCTGTCAGGCGCGCGCGCATGGGTATCCATTTCCTCGTGATTTGCGGGGGAACATAGAGATTGAACCTGCTGCTTGCAATTGACCTTGCACAGCCACTCCTCTAAAGGACCGGTCTTAGCCACATGCATTCAAGTAGGCCCGCCCCGGTTCAAACCGGGCGCAACGCTGCACCCTGGAGAACGCCATGACTTCCACCCCGGGCTGGACAATCGAAAAGCCAACTGCCCTTCTGGTGCTGGCTGACGGAACAGTGATCGAAGGCAAGGGCCTCGGCGCGACCGGTGTGCGCGAAGCCGAAGTGTGCTTCAACACGGCGTTGACGGGCTACGAGGAAATCCTCACGGACCCCTCTTACGCAGGCCAAATCGTCACCTTCACATTCCCGCACATCGGCAACATTGGCGCAAACAGCGAAGACATTGAAGACCTCCACCCCGCCCGAAAGTCCGGAGCAGTCGGCGTGGTCATCAAGGCAGACATAACCAACCCGTCCAATTACCGCTCGGCGGACCATCTCGACACATGGTTGAAGAAGCGCGGCGTGGTGGCGATGGCCGGAATTGATACGCGGGCTTTGACCGCGCTGATCCGCGAAAAGGGCATGCCCAACGCCGTAATCGCGCATGATCCGTCCGGCAATTTCGACATCGAAGAATTGAAGGCACGCGCCAAAGCATGGCACGGACTGTTGGACTTGGACCTCGCCAAGGATGTTACCTCGGGCCAGTCACAAGTCTGGACCGAAACCGATTGGAAATGGAACGAAGGCTTCGGCGAAAACGCAAGCCCGACCACCCATGTCGTTGCCGTTGATTACGGCGTGAAGCGCAACATATTGCGCTTGATTGCTGGCCTTGGCGCGAAGGTTACAATTGTTCCGGCTGACACCAGCGCCGAAGACATTCTGGCAATGAATCCGGATGGTATTTTCCTGTCAAATGGTCCGGGTGATCCGGCGGCAACAGGTGAATATGCCGTTCCCGAAATCCGCAAATTGGTGGACAGCGGCAAGCCGGTGTTTGGCATTTGCCTCGGTCACCAGATGCTGGCGCTTGCGCTTGGCGGCACCACCGCCAAGATGCATCAAGGCCATCACGGCGCAAATCATCCCGTCAAAGACTTCACCACCGGCAAGGTCGAGATCGTGTCAATGAACCACGGCTTCTCTGTTGATGCAGACTCATTGCCTGACGGTGTCGAAGAAACCCACGTCTCGCTTTTCGACGGCACCAACTGCGGCCTGCGCGTCACCGGTAAACCGGTTTTCTCGGTCCAGCACCACCCTGAGGCCTCTCCCGGCCCTCAGGATTCCCACTATCTGTTCCGCCGGTTCATGAACATGATCCGCGAACAAAAGGGCGAGCCGGCACTGGCGGAGCGTGGCTGACAAGCCTGAAAAGCTGGTCAGGAAATAATGCGGACCAATTCAATCTTGTCCCTGATCTTGGCAAACGCATCATCTAGCAGTGCTCGATTGGGCACATCGAAATAATGATCGGCGTCTGTCGCACAGTCGCGCAGCAGATTGCCGGTCACAACATTCGGCTCTTCGAGTTTTATGGTGTAGACCTCAATGTCCAACGCTTTGGCATTGGAGCAAACGGCGAGGGTGCGGTTGTTCATCTCGTCGGTGATTTGTGCGGGACTACCACTCGTCATGCCCAAGCGGCCATCGACCAGATAGCCAAAGCTGTTATATGCCGAACCCAGCGAATTTGGCAGCGGCCCGAGATTGTTGGTGCCGTCTGTCAATAGCACCATGATTTTCTTGGTGCCCATAGTGCCGTAGGGTTGCCCCTCGTCGAAAGGCAGCGCCGGCGACAAGGACCTCCATCCCCATGCTGCACCTTCAACAATATTAGTCGAACCCTGTGCGACGAGGGAATTCACCTTGGCTTTCAAAGCCGGATAGTTGCTGGTCAAAGCCATGACTGGCTGTACATCGCAACTGAAGTCAGGACCTTTGTTTACGGGATAGTTGCCGTAGAATGTCTGCTGGGAAAAGTCGGTACCTACCGGATTCCACAGTCTTGCAGCCGCTATCTGTTGGCTAAACGTCATGGACTTGAACGCGGGCGGATAAGTAGCACCGTATCGTGTCATACGGCCGGTAACCGAACCGCCACCAATCGGATTGCCCATATCGGCCAAATAGGAATTTGGAAACCCCGGCAGTTCAGGCTCGTCGCTTGCGAATGTTGGCGTAAACAATGTTGCTGGTATGGATGTCGTCGGCTCAACATCATTGATGCCGTAATCCACACCTCCCACTGTTGGGCGACTTTCCACACAACCCGGCCAAGGCATGTTCAAATGTTTGTACAATGCAAACCGGCTGACACCCGGATCAAGGTCTGACTGGGCAATCGGGCTTTTCGAAAGGCTATCAAGCCAAGCTGCCGGCTGGCGTGTAACTGCACCGGCACCGTTGTAAGCCGGTCCGAATTGAGTGCCCACATTGACCATGCTGGAAAATGGCACAATAGAGAATTTGAGCAGGCCGCGGCCCGCATTTTGCGCCACCATCGTGTCAATCAATCCGTTGACAGCATCCTGCATAGCCAGAATTTTTCCGCCGGCCATGGAGCCGGTCGTGTCAAGTGCCAGTGCAATTTCATAGTTCGAATAGGCAACTTCGGTCTTTGCGCGAACGTTCAAATCAACATTGCGCATGCCTAGCAGGCCACCAAAAGCAAGTGTAACTCTCGTGCGCGCAGTAACCGTGATCAAAGAACCGGAACGTGCCACATCCATCTGGGTAAAGCGGGGGTCGAAATTAGAGTCAATGAATGCATTGGCCAAAGAGCGGGCTTGTCCGTCGTTGAGTTCATCGTTCTTGGTGGCGATGGCAAGCGCTGCGCTGTCGACTGAGCTTTGAAGTTCGGCCTTGACCCGCAACAGATTTGAATAATCCACACCCAACCCGACAGCCAACACCAGCGGAACAATCAAAAATGCCGTAACCGTGCTGAAAGCACCAGATCTGTCGAATGAAAATCGCCGGATGATATTCATAGTGGATCGCATCGCCCCATTTTGGGACAAATTGCGCGGTCACACTTAAAAACCTGTTATTTTCTCAGCGCTTGGCACAAATACGATCAAAAAAAACCAACCTTGGCTAACAATAAGTTAGACGCAAGGTTGGCTTTTTCATTAGCAATTTCTGACCAACGCGAGAGCTTTAAATGTTCGCGTTGAAGGTATCGCAGGCTTCCAGTTTGCCGCTTTTCGCACCGCGCGCAAACCATTCCTGCCGCTGTGCAGATGTACCGTGGTTGAAAGCGTCCGGGACGACATAACCCTGGCTCATTTTCTGCAGACGGTCATCACCGATTTGCTTGGCTGCATTTAAAGCCTCTTCAAGATCACCCTTCTCGAGCAAACCCTTCTGTGCCGTGTAATGAGCCCAGATCCCGGCAAAACAATCTGCCTGCAGTTCGACCTTTACCGACATCTTGTTGGCATCGACTTCGCTCATCGACTGCCGCATCTGGTTGAACTTCGGCAGCACACCAGTAAGGTTCTGAATGTGATGTCCAACTTCATGCGCCAAGACATAGGCCTGAGCAAAATCACCGGACGCACCAAACTGATTTGCAAGCTGGTCATAAAAAGACAGATCAATATAAAGCTTCTGGTCACCCGGGCAATAAAACGGACCGGACGCAGATGATGCTGTGCCGCAAGCCGAGCGAATTTGGCCGTCAAACAGCACCATGGTCGGTGCCGGATATTTCTCGCCGTTCGCCTCAAAAATGCCGGACCAAGTGTCTTCCGTCTCAGCAAGAACCGTCTTCACAAAAGCGGTCATCTTGTCATTGGCCGCTGGGGTGCGCCTATTTGCCGGTGCGTCCTGCTGCGTCAGTGCGCCACCAAGTCCACCGTCTGAACCCGACAATATTGCCGTCGGATCTATGCCGCAGGCCTTGAGAACGAAAAACAATATCACCATCAACACAATGGTCGAAAGCCCGCCGCCGCGCGCCACACGCATCCCACCACCAGATGGAAGGCGGAACCCGCCACGTCCAAGGCCGCCCGGCATTCCGCCGGAAGAACCGTCACGTTGGTCTTCAACATTGTCGCTCTGGCGACGTCCTTCCCACTTCATGAAGCGGTCTCCTGTCATCTCATGTCCCGGCAAGCGGGTTGCGTCAGTAATGGCACGAAATGCCAAACGCATTCAACATGCAACGCACATGAGCTTATGAGAGTTCCACACATGCCAAACAGGCCACCTTTCGGCGGCCTGTCCGTATCGTCCTGCCAATCCCCAGACGCGATCGCATCCGGCCCCGGACGATCTTCTGCGGCGCGGTGGACGAGACCGGTCGATTACTTGGGCAACAAAACCTTGTTGACGACATGAATAACGCCATTCGACTGGTTGACGTCGGCAATCGTCACCTTCGAGGCACCGCCGCTTTCATCGATGACATAGATGGCGCCGTTCTTTACCGTCGCGCTCAGCGCATCGCCGCTCACTGCTTTGAAATTATAGGTTCCGCCGTTGGCCTTGATGCGCTTCAACAGAGTTGCACCGGAAAGCTTGCCCGCCACGACATGTGCAGTCAAAATCTTGACCAAAGTTGCCTTGTTTTCAGGCTTCAAAAGCGTATCCACCGTACCGGCGGGAAGCTTGGCAAAAGCTGCGTTGACGGGCGCAAACACGGTGAATGGACCCTTGCCCGACAAGGTATCGACCAATCCGGCGGCCTTAACGGCTGCAACTAGTGTCGTATGATCTTTGGAATTGACGGCATTTTCAATGATGTTCTTGGCCGAGTACATCGGCGCACCGCCAACCGTCACGGTGCTGGCAAAGGCCGGTGCGGATATTGCGGTGACTGAACTGAAGGCGATCATTGTTGCGACAGATGCGCGGACAAGTGATTTGAACATTGAACTGGCTCCCTGAATTACATTTTTACGTTTGCGTGGGCCCCATCATGTGGAACTCAAAAATGTAACGGACCGAAAGGAACAGGAGTTTCGACAACGTATTCACGACTTCGTGCGTATTTCGTGACCAGCGCTGCACGACTATATATTTTCATGACGAGAAGCCACTTGCCTACCCCGCAAAACTCTATTGCAAGATCATGTGAATCACGGATTTTCGGGGTTCCCCTGCCCCACCTCTTCCCATATACAGCGCGCTTAGCCTGTAAAGAAAAGTTGCGCAGCCCGACCGGTATTCTTCCGGTGCGGGACATTGCCATAACGAAAGTGATGCCATGCCAAAGCGGACAGACATCAAGTCGATCCTGATCATCGGGGCCGGCCCCATAATCATCGGCCAGGCCTGTGAGTTCGACTATTCCGGAACGCAAGCCTGCAAGGCGCTGAAGGAAGAGGGTTACCGCGTCATCCTCGTCAATTCCAATCCGGCGACAATCATGACCGATCCGGAACTGGCTGATGCCACCTACATCGAGCCGATCACGCCCGAAGTCGTCGCCAAGATCATCGCCAAGGAGCGCCCTGATGCGCTGCTGCCGACCATGGGCGGCCAGACTGCCCTGAACACCGCACTCTCGCTGCGCCGCATGGGCGTGCTTGAGCGCTACAATGTCGAGATGATCGGCGCCAACGCAGAAGCCATCGATATGGCCGAAGATCGCGCACTGTTCCGCGAGGCCATGAAGCGGATCGGACTTGAGACGCCAAAGTCGATGCTGGCCAATGCGACAGAGGTCAAAGACCTTGATCGCCAAATTCATAAAGCCAAGCGTGAAGAGTTGAAAGCGCTTCATTCGGGTCCGGAACTGGACACAGCGCTCGACCGGCTGGAGACGGAATGGCAGCTCGGCGAAAGCGACCGCAAGCAAAAATACATGGGCCATGCCATGGCACTCGCCGCGCGCGCGGTTGATTTTGTTGGCCTGCCCGCCATCATCCGCCCGTCATTCACCATGGGCGGCACTGGCGGCGGCATTGCCTATAACCAGTCAGAATTTTTCGAGATCGTCACCTCCGGGCTTGATGCTTCGCCAACCACAGAAGTTCTGATCGAAGAATCTGTACTCGGTTGGAAAGAATATGAAATGGAAGTCGTCCGCGACAAGGCGGACAATTGCATCATCATCTGTTCGATCGAAAACCTTGATCCGATGGGCGTGCACACCGGAGACAGCATCACTGTCGCGCCTGCGCTGACGCTGACCGACAAAGAATACCAGATCATGCGCAACGCCTCGATTGCAGTGCTGCGCGAGATCGGCGTTGAAACAGGTGGCTCAAACGTACAATTCGCCGTCAATCCGAAAGACGGCCGCCTTATCGTCATCGAAATGAACCCGCGCGTCTCCCGGTCCTCGGCGTTGGCATCCAAAGCCACCGGCTTCCCGATAGCCAAGATCGCCGCCAAGCTGGCTGTTGGTTATACGCTTGATGAGCTCGAAAACGACATCACTGGCGGCGCAACCCCTGCCTCGTTCGAGCCGTCCATCGACTATGTCGTAACCAAAATCCCGCGCTTTGCCTTCGAAAAATTCCCGGGCGCATCGCCTGTCCTCACCACAGCAATGAAGTCTGTCGGCGAAGTGATGGCCATCGGCCGCACGTTTCAGGAATCCCTGCAGAAAGC
>JANMEX010000033.1:0-1556 GCA_031377485.1 Phyllobacteriaceae bacterium | reverse complement strand
CTTCTTCCTTTCGATGCGCCAGTTTTTCGCGCCGAAATACACGTTGAACTATCCGAACGAAAAAGGTCCGATCTCGCCGCGCTTTCGCGGAGAGCATGCGCTTCGCCGCTATCCGAATGGCGAAGAGCGCTGCATTGCCTGCAAATTGTGCGAGGCGATCTGCCCGGCGCAGGCCATCACCATCGAGGCCGGTCCGCGCCGCAACGACGGCACTCGCCGCACCGTGCGCTATGACATTGACATGGTGAAATGCATCTACTGCGGCTTCTGTCAGGAAGCATGTCCTGTGGACGCCATCGTTGAAGGACCGAATTTCGAATTCGCCACTGAAACGCGCGAAGAGCTTTATTATGACAAGAACAAGCTCCTCGCCAACGGCGACCGCTGGGAACGTGAAATCGCGCAGAACATCGCGTTGGACTCGCCATACCGGTGAGATCTGAAGCGCTTCCAGAAAAAGTGGATACAGGGTTTTCGTCCGGAAGCGCGGCAGAAAATTGAGGGTGGACGGGGTTAGTGTCCCGTCTTAAGAGACACGCGGCCGGGCCGGCTCAGAGTCGGTAAGCCAAAAAGGCAGGAGCGGGGATGCTCCAGCCAGGAAAGAACCGGGGGAACCCATGCTGACAGGTCTGCAGGCGATCTTTTTCTACCTCTTCGCCTTCGTTGCGATTGCGAGCGCTTTCATGGTGATCGCAGCGCGCAACCCTGTGCACTCGGTGCTGTTTTTGATCCTCACTTTCTTCAACGCAGCGGCGCTGTTCTTGCTCACTGGCGCTGAATTTCTCGCAATGATCCTGCTCGTCGTCTATGTCGGTGCGGTCGCGGTTCTGTTCCTGTTTGTGGTCATGATGCTTGATGTGGATTTTGCCGAACTGAAAAAGGGCGCGCTGCAATATGCCCCGGTTGGCGCGTTGGTCGGCATCATTCTGGCAGCCGAATTGATCGCAGTCCTTGGCGGTTCGATCTTCACGCCGAGCCTGCCTGAAACTGCCGCCGAACCGATGCCGGACATTGCAACAACCACCAACACCGCCGCGCTCGGCAATGTTCTTTACACCGATTATGCCTTCTACTTCCAGATCGCCGGGCTCGTGCTTCTGGTCGCCATGATCGGCGCCATTGTGCTGACATTGCAGCATAAGGTTGGCGTCAAGCGCCAGAATATTTCACAACAGGTTGGTCGCACACCGGCCACCGCAATTGAAATCAAAAAAGTCCAGTCGGGCAAGGGGCTCTGACCATGACCATCGGTATTTCCCATTATCTCGCCGTGTCGGCCATTTTGTTCACACTTGGTGTGTTCGGCGTGTTCCTGAACCGAAAGAACGTGATCGTCATTCTCATGTCGGTCGAGTTGATCCTGCTGGCCGTCAATCTCAATTTTGTTGCCTTCTCGGCGGCGCTGCATGATTTGACCGGGCAGATATTCGCGCTCTTCGTCCTCACCGTCGCGGCTGCCGAAGCGGCCATCGGTCTTGCCATTCTCGTCGTCTTCTTCCGCAACCGCGGCTCGATTGCGGTCGAAGATGTCAACATGATGAAGGGTTGAGCGGATC
>JANMEX010000027.1:0-6207 GCA_031377485.1 Phyllobacteriaceae bacterium | reverse complement strand
CGACTATCAACAGAGGTACGTTGATGGCCGTGACGGTGGTCCCGGTTGCAGCGGCAAACGACTATGTTGAACAACCATCAAGGCCACTTGGTGGCAGTTCTATTCGGATGCCTGCGTTAAAACTGGTCTGCATTGACAATGACAAACGCATCTTGGAGGGCATGCGCTCTTTGCTTACACAATGGGGTTGCCAAGTAACTACAGTCATGAGCGGGCAAGAAGCATTGAAATCGTCTGATCGCCCAGACGCCGTATTGGCCGACTATCATCTCGATCAGGAGAATGGGCTACAGGTAATTGCATTGATGCGAGACAAGTTCGGCAAGCATTTGCCTGCCTTGCTTTTGACTGCAGATCGCTCGCATGAGGTCCGTTCGCTCGCAGATGCTGCTGACGTTGTGATCATCAACAAACCGGTAAAACCAGCGGCATTGCGTGCTGCTTTGATGCGCAACAGGTCGGAAATCGCGGCTGAATAATCAGTTGACCGGCTGAAGGGCGTCGATGCCAATCTTGCCAAGACGGATCACAGCTTGTGTGCGGCTATCAACGTTAAGCTTCTGCAAAACTGCCGAGACATGCGCTTTGATGGTCGCTTCTGACACACTTAGCTCATAGGCAATTTGCTTGTTGAGCAAACCTTCCGCAAGCATGCCCAAAACGCGCGCCTGTTGCGGTGTCAGAGTTTGGATGCGCTGGATGAGATCATGGATTTCCGGATCATTTTCCGACCCCAATTCAATGTTTGCCGGTGTAACGATACCGCCGGCAAGCACTGTGTTTATTGCTGAGCGGATTTCATCAATGCTTGAGCTCTTCTTGATGTAGCCGGACGCGCCAAGTTCCAAGGCACGCCGTATGGTGGCCACATCATCAGACGCCGAGACAATGACAACAGGCACAGCGGCTTGCATTGCACGCAATGTTACCAAACCAGATAGACCACTCGTGCCTGGCATTGTCAGGTCCAGCAGCACAAGATCTATGTCCGGGGTGTCCATCACCAGCTTTTTTGCCGCCTCAAAATCTCCGGCTTCAAGGATGTGGACGTGCTCATCAATTGACCGCAAGGTCTCCTTGATAGCGCCACGGAAAAGGGGGTGGTCGTCGGCGACAACGAAAGTCAATCTTGCGGTCACGGACCCTCCCAGCCTGTTCGCGAAGCATTCAACTCAGACTATTGCCCATTCACAACACTATTCAAGGCAAATCTGACGAAGTGGCGGGCGCGGTCTCAATTTACTGAAGAAAAATGACGCTCAGCCACAAAGACGGCGCGCCAACTCCGGCAAACGCAGCACGAACCACACAATTGTCCAAACATTTCCCAGAAAAGGTAGTGGGATGATCCAAAGGAGCGCTTTCCAATTCCGCTCAAAAAGGCCAATCACTGCAGCAGAAACGGTAAGTCCAAAATATAGGTCGACAATTGTAACGATACCCCAAGGATCACTCGTCAGCCAATGGCCTGCCGCCCAAAAATCACCTGAACGGACGGCAAAGATGATTAGCCAAGTGAGAATAGCTCCAAGCAATGCAAAGAATATTCGGGGTAAAATCATGTCTTCTGTGGTCCATTCTCTTCGTTATTCAAGTCTTTGACGACACCCATGAAGCGGCGGAAGAATTTTTCCATATACCCCATCGTTTTTTCAAATTCTTCATCTGTTGGCATTGCCTGGTTGGAGGTCAGATCGGACTTTTCCAGCGAGCCCAACTTGTTCTCCACATCTGCCAACCGCTTTTCGATAAGCGCCATTTCGTCTTCAATTGCCAGCCTGTCATCCGCTGCAACGCGGCATATCAGCTGATCGCCTAGTTCCTTGCAGATCGACATTTCACCAGTGGTCTTATCCATCCGGACATAACCATTATCGGTTTTTTCAAGTGAGTATCGGGCAAGGTCTTCGGCAAATCCGGCTGATGCTGAAAAAAAGAGAGCAGAAAGTGACAGAATGATCGTGCGCACAGCAGGTCTCCTGTAGTTAATTGCATCACAAAACCATATTGGCCGAGTTGGCCACAATTGCGACCTTCAAATGCAAAATGTGATGACATTGTCGTTGCGCTGCGGCCAAGTCTTTGTTTTTGGCATGAAAACCTGATAGCGCGACAAATTAACTTGAGGTGGTCCATGGCAAATATCGTCTACAAAATCATGAGCAATTCGCAGTGGAACGACTTTGAAGCCAAAGGCGTGTTTGCTGGTGCGCCAATCGACCTCGCGGACGGCTATGTTCACCTCTCTACTGACGAGCAGATGCGAGAGACCGCCGCCAAATATTTTTCCGGCCAAATTGATCTGATGCTGGTTGCTGTGGCTGGCGACAAACTCGGCGATGCGCTGAAATTTGAAGTGTCCCGCGCAGATGATCTTTTTCCTCATCTTTACGCGCCTCTGACCTTGGACCATGTCCTTTGGGCCAAACCGCTACCGCTTGATACGTCTGGAACGCATGTTTTCCCTGAGGTTTCGCAATGAGCGGACTGTTTTCCACGTTCTTGCGTCCGGTGTTATTCAGTTTCGACGCTGAACAGTCTCATGGACTTGCAATTAGCGCGCTGAAAACAGGGCTATTGCCCTGCCGGCAAAGTGTTGCCGACCCAAGGTTGAAGGTGGATGTTGCTGGCCTTTCTTTTCCAAATCCGCTCGGAATGGCGGCAGGTTTTGATAAAAATGCCGAAGTTCCCGACGCGCTTTTGCGCATTGGTTTTGGCTTTGCCGAAATCGGAACTGTTACACCTAAGCCACAAGCAGGCAATCCAAAGCCGCGTGTTTTCCGGTTGGTCGAAGACAAGGCTGTGATCAACCGGCTTGGCTTCAACAACCAAGGACATGCCGCTGCGCTTAAAAAGCTACAGGCGCGCGACGGAAAGCAAGGTATCGTCGGGGTTAATATTGGCGCAAACAAGGATACCGCTGATCGTGCCGACGATTATGTTCGGGGAATCAATAGCTTCTATGATGTGGCTTCGTATTTCACCGTCAATATTTCTTCACCCAATACGCCGGGGTTACGTAATTTGCAGGCGCGCACGAGCCTTGCTGAACTGTTGGTGCGTGTCATGGCAGTTCGAGACGAAAATGCCGCCAGGAATGGCCGAACTGTTCCTGTTTTCCTGAAAATCGCACCTGATTTGGTGGACGCTGATTTGGATGATATTGCCGGCGAACTGCTCGAGAACAGATTGGAAGGCTTGATTGTCAGCAATACTACTTTGTCCCGAACAGGAATTGTGAGCGTGAATCGCGCGGAGACCGGGGGCCTCTCCGGTGTGCCATTGTTTGAGCGTTCGACGATTATCTTGGCCAAAATGCGCCAGCGACTTGGCAATCATGTTGCGATTGTCGGTGTTGGCGGTGTGAATTCTGCTGAAACGGCGATGGCAAAGATCGAGGCTGGTGCCGATTTGGTGCAGCTTTACACAAGTTTTATTTATGAAGGGCCTGGATTGGCGAATTCCATAGTGAAAGGCCTTTCATATGCACTCGATCTGTCAGGCGCGAAATCAATCTCTGAGCATTGCGGACGCAAGACGGAGAAATGGGCAGCAAGACCATTTCTGGCATGAACCGTTAGCGCCGCCGCAGTGCAAACAGCCGAAGCAAAATGAAGGCCGGGATGACGATAGCGGCGCCAAGGATTAAGTAGTCGGCGATGTCTGAAAAGGCGGCAAAACCCATGTTCCAGATATGTGCGCACAACTGCCGAATTGCGCGCACAATGTCGAGCGGCATCCAGCCAAAAGTGCGCATGACCACGCCAACAATCAGCGAAACTATGGCAAGCTTGATGAAGACCCGGAATGGCGTGTCGCCAAGGAAACCGTCCACTCGATCAGCCATTTCGGTCTCCTGAAATCGAAATATGAGAATTGGAGCGGGTAGCGGGAATCGAACCCGCGCGATCAGCTTGGGAAGCTGACAAGCTACCATTACATCATACCCGCAGCAGGCCTTACATCGCTGCAAGGGGTTCTGCTGTCAAGAGTCGCGTTGCTCAACGGAAGTGTTTGGAGAGTTTTAGACCTTGGGCTTGATAATTTGAGCCAAGGTCAGCGCCGTAAAGAGCCGATGGTTTAGCCAGCATGTGCTCATAGACCAGCCGCCCGACGATCTGACCATGTTCGAGGATGAACGGCACTTCGTGACTGCGAACCTCGAGCACGGCGCGGCTGCCGATGCCCCCTGCCCCGGCGTTGCCGAAGCCCGGATCAAAGAAGCCAGCATAATGAACGCGGAACTCACCGACGAGCGGATCAAACGGCGTCATTTCAGCTGCATAGAGTGGAGGGACGTGGACAGCCTCGCGTGAGACCAGAATATAAAACTCATCCGGGTCAAGAACCAGTTCGCCGGAGCCGCGGTCATAAAGCGGCTCCCAGAAATCCAGAACGTCATGGGCGGCACGCTTGTCGACATCGACAACGGCCGTGTGGTGCTTGCCGCGATAGCCGATCAGGCGGTCGCTTTTGCCGGTGAGGTCGATCGAAAGCGCGACCCCGCCGCCGGAAATGTTCGGCTTGTCGTCGTTGACCAGCGTCTGACTGGCGTGAAGGGCGGCAAGCTCCAATTCGTCGATTTGGGCGCGGCCTTTGCGGAAACGGATTTGCAAAAGGCGCGAGCCTTGGCGAACGACAATCGGAAAGGTGCGCGGAGAAATTTCGATGTAGAGCGGGCCGCGGTAGCCAGCGGGTACCTTGTCGAACTCCTGCGCGCGGTCAACGATGACGCGGGTAAAGATGTCGAGGCGACCCGTAGAGCTTTTCGGATTGGCGGCAGCGGCCATTTCGGCAGGGAGTGCAAGGCTTTCGAGCAGCGGGACGATGTAGACGCAGCCGGTTTCAAGGACCGCTCCGTTGGTCAGATCAATCTCGTGCAGCTTCAATTGGTCCAGTTTGTCCATGACCAGCTTGTTGGGGCCAGGCATGAACGATGCGCGGACGCGATAGGCTTTCGCACCAAGGCGAAGATCAAGGCTCGCGGGCTGGACCTGGTCGGCATCAAGCGGCCGCTCCGACTTCAACCCGCCGGATGCAAACAGCGCGTGGATATGGTGGTCGGCCAAAATGCCGGATGTGCGCTCAGACATGACGCCTCATTTGGTTTTAACCGTCATACCCGTCAGCCGAATTGACGCAAGAGACCGGAGAGGTTAATACACAGGCCAGTTCAGTGGTGATTTGGCCGGTCGGCTTGCAGCCACTTTAAACAAGTTGCTAAAGGACCGTGTGGAAACCGGTCATTTGCGCTTGCATGGCCGGTTTTTTGTTGAGGATTTTCAAGATGACAGACCAGAAAAAGTGGCGTCCGGCGACGCAGATGGTGCATTCGGGGACTTTGCGCTCCGGATTTGGCGAAACATCTGAGGCGCTGTTTTTGACGCAAGGGTTTGTCTATGACAGCGCAGAAGCAGCAGAAGCGCGCTTCAAGGGCGAAGAGCCGGGCTTCATCTATTCTCGCTATGCCAACCCGACCACTGACATGTTTGAAAAGCGCATGTGCGCATTGGAAGGTGCGGAAGACGCACGCGCCACAACATCCGGCATGGCAGCTGTTGCCGCTGCTGTGCTTTGCAGCCTGAAGCTGGGTGATCATATCGTGGCTGCACGCGCCTTGTTCGGCTCGTGCCGCTGGGTAATTGAAACACTAGCGCCACGCTATGGCATTGAGTTCACGCTCGTGGACGGGCGCGATCTGGATGCGTGGCAAAGGGCAGTGAAGACCAACACCAAGCTGTTTTTCCTCGAGAGCCCGACCAACCCGACACTGGAGGTGGTGGACATCAAGGCCGTTGCCGAGATTGCCAATGCCTGCGGGGCGACGCTGGTGGTCGACAATGTGTTTTCGACGCCGCTGTTCCAGAAGCCTTTAGAGCTTGGCGCGCACGTGGTCGTTTATTCGGCGACCAAGCACATTGACGGTCAAGGACGATGCCTTGGCGGCATTGTGTTGTCTTCAAAGGAATGGATCGACAAAAATCTCCACGAATACCACCGGCATTCGGGCCCAGGCATCAGCCCGTTCAATTCGTGGATTTTGCTGAAAGGCCTGGAAACATTGCCGTTACGGGTCAAGCAGCAGACTGAAAACGCCGCGAGGATTGCCGATTATCTGGCCGATCATGGCGCGGTGGCACGCGTGATGTATCCGGGCCGTGCCGACCACCCGCAAGCGGACATTGTGGCCAAGCAAATGACCGGTGG
>JANMEX010000013.1:0-6803 GCA_031377485.1 Phyllobacteriaceae bacterium | reverse complement strand
ATCATTTTCGCTTGCTTTTCCTCACAGAAACTCCGGCTCGCTCAATCAGTTGCAAGTGATCGATCAATGACCTGCAACGTCCTAACCGGTTAACTGCCATTCAATCAAAGCCTCCGCCAATATCGCGATCAAAGATTCAATTTGTTAGTCAAAACCAACTCTATCGATTGGAAGAAATCGGCTACCAAATCTCAATTTCGTTAGAAATTGCCTTAAATTAATGAATTCATTCAGCAATTACATACGATTCTAAGCCGCTTTCTAACGACGCAGTACCAATTTGGATGTCGGTAATTTCAGCTAGTCTTTTGTTTATGATGGTTGCATCGGAGACGCAAGAGTTGGGTCTTCAAAACACCGCGAGCGAGGCAACGCCAGCGGCAATCACCAAAATAGACACCATTTTAGCCAACCCTAGCGGTTCACCCAAAAACAGATAAGCGCCAACTGCGGTGAGAGGCAGGACCACAGCCGACCAGGCCATCATGACTGACAGCGGTATTTTGGTCAGCGCCGTGTACCAACACCCGACGAACACAAGCACACATGCTACGGCTAGCCAGATGAATGGGTCCGTTGCAAGTTGCCTGTAAGACCCGCCCGATGCCGTCACCGGATCAAGGCGCGCCTTGATGATGATTTGAGACGCGGTGGAGGTGATAAACCCCAAAAACATCAGCAGCCAAGCAGTTTTTTCGGTCAACATGTCAATCTCCTGTTGCTTAACATTACGCGACAAACTGTGGTCCGGATCAAGGCTGACTTATACGCCGTTCCTGCCAGCCCAGAAACAAACCGGCACCGATGATGATCACGCTTCCGGCGATGGTCATCAAAGTTGGGATATCGCCAAAAAACAGGAATCCAAGGCCGACAGCCCAGATCATTGCCGAATATTCGAAGGGTGCCACAAAGCTTGGCGGCGCGATGCGATAGGCCTCGGCATAGGCGAAAAATCCGGACACAGTCATCAGCCCGACAGCTCCTATGACAACAGCATCATGTGCTGAAGGAACCACCCATCCGCGCGTGAGAAAGGCAAGGCTTGGATGGACATCTGTAAAAAATCCGCCCCAGCCGAAAACAAGCGACACTGTGCCTGCGACCGCAAGAAAACTCAAAGCCGCATAAAATGCCGTAACCATCGGCGGCAAAGTCCGATCAACTTTGCGCGTCAAGATATTGCCAAGCGCATAAAAAACCGTCGCGACCAGCGGCAGGAGAGATGCCCAATCGAACAGGCCGGAAGTTGGTCGCACGGTCAGAGCCACGCCAACAAACCCGACTGCCGCAGCGACCCAGCGCTGCAATTGCACATGTTCTCGCAGCACAAAACCGGAAAGCACCACAATCATCAGCGGCAGAGCAAAATAAATTGCCACCGCATCTGCCAGCGACATTGCTGCCAATCCGAGGTAAAAAAACATGCTGCCTAGCCCGAGGAACAGCCCGCGCAACACCAGCACAGGCGCAAACGTTCCTTTGAGAAACCCCGGCCCTGACTTCCAAACCAACCACGCGGTGATCAGCGTCAGCGCCACCAAGGTGCGCAAAGTTTGCATTTGCGAAAACGGATATGCGCCGCTGAGTTCCTTCAAGAATGCATCCTGCAAATTGCCGAAACCTATACCGATCAACAGCACAATCACCGCATAAAACTTGCGGTCAACTGGCAGTACGGAAACAGCATTTACGGGGCTCACTTGCCCTTCCAGACCGGATCGCGCTTTTCGGCAAAGGCCTTGAACCCTTCGAGGTTGTCTTGCGACCCATAAAGCGCATCAACCATTGGGAATTGGCGTTTGGTTACTTTGTTCATCGTCGTCTGGAAATCAGTGCCTTCCGCGGCCCGGGCAACCTCCTTGATCGCTGCGAACACCAGCGGCGGGCCGCTCTCAAGCAGACGCGCCAGCGCCCATACCCGCTCCATAAGTTTTTCATTGTCCGGCAGAATCTCGTTCACCAACCCCCAGCGATGCGCTTCCTCGACGTCCATCCACCGGCCGGTGAAAAGCAGGTCCATCGCCACATGATAGGGGATGCGCTTGGGAAGCTTGATGGTCGCTGCATCTGCCAGCGTCCCGGCGCGGATTTCCGGCAGCGCAAACGAGGAATGCGCCGAGGCCAAAATCATATCGCACGAAAGCGCCAGTTCGAACCCGCCGCCGACCGCCATCCCATTGACAGCGCAGATCACCGGCTTGTTCAAATCGCGCAATTCCTGCAGGCCGGCAAAGCCGCCGACGCCATAATCGCCGTCCACGGCGTCTCCGCCCGCAGCTGCTTTCAAATCCCAGCCCGCACAGAAAAACTTTTCGCCCGCCGTCTGCACAATGGCGACGCGTAAGTCCTGATCATCGCGGAACGCCTTGAACGTCTCGCCCATCAGGCGCGATGTTTTCAGGTCAATCGCATTCGCCTTCGGCCGGTCAAGCGTCACTTCCAGGATGCCGCCCACGCGGCGGGTGGTGATCACTTCAGACATGGTTGTCTCCCTCATTTCGACATTCTCACCAGCGCATCAACAGCCACAGCGCCCTGGCGCTTGACCATCACCGGATTGATCTCGATTTCATCGATACTGGCATCTTCAATCATCAACGCGCCGAGACGCGCGGCAATGTCGGCAACAGTAGCGACATCGGCCTTGGCCCGGCCGCGATAGCCGTCAAGCAAGGGCCACAGCCGAAACTTCTGCATGGATTTGAGGACCTCGTTTGCCGAGGCCGGCAAAACCAGCGTCACCGTATCAGCCAGCACTTCCGCCGCCTCCCCGCCCATGCCGATGGTCAACGTGACACCATAAACAGGATCGCGCTGCAGGCCTACCAGCATTTCCGCGACCGCGTCGGTTACCATTTCTTCGGCCAGATATCCGCTTGCGCCCTGCATTTCGGGCTGACCTTCCAACGAAGCCAATCCGAGCCGCACTGCGCCAGCTTCGGTCTTGTGTGCAAAACCAAGGCCTTTGAGCACCAGTGGCGCAGTAAGCTCCAACGCCTTCGCCGTTATGTCTTTAATTGTATTTGCCACCACCCCGCGCGGCACCGGAACGCCAGCCCGTGCAAGCAGCGCCTTGCCATCGGCCTCAGAGAGCAGCACCGTCTCACGAGCGCCAACCGAAAGCGCTGGCCGCCAGCCAAGCGCACCGGCAGGCGTCTGTGCCGCCTTGATCGCCGCAAGCGCAGTCTCAAGCCCCATTAGCGTCGTCACGCCACCATCAAGCAACGCGAAAGCGCGCTCTTCATCAAAATTCTCAGCGATGGACGCAACCGGAAACGCGGGCTTTCCGGTCGTCCTCGCCGCCGAAACAATCGCATCCAGCGCAGGCTGGAAAGATGAAGGATCGCACCGGTCAGGCCGTGGCGGATCTATGATGTAGATACCCGCGTCGTATGGCTCGAGCATGGTTGTGAAAACATCCGTCGTACGCGGCCCATCGCCCCAAATAAACGTGTGATAGTCTAGAGGATTGGCAATTGTAACGATTGGCCCGAGGATGTCGCTCAGCTGCGCTCGCGTCGCTTCCGGCACCGGCGGAAAGTCGATCCCGAACGGCGCTGCCAGATCGGCCACCAATCCAGCCTCGCCGCCAGAACAGGACAGCGAACACAGACGCGTGCCGATCTGTGGTCCATGGGAATGGAAAATCTTCAGCGTCTCAATAAGTTCCGCCGGAGAATTGACCTCGGCCACGCCAACTTTGCGCAGGAATGCAGAAGACGACGCCCCTCCGCCGGCCAGTGAGGCTGTATGTGACTGCGCCGCAGTGCGCGAGGCTTCGGTCTTGCCAGATTTTATGACGACGATACCCTTCCCCGCCGCCCGCGCGGTCTCCGCAAGCTCTGCAAATGCCGCCGCATCATCGATGCCTTCGATGTACATGCCGATCGCCGTCACCCGCTCATCGGCCAGCAATGCGCCTGCAAGTTCAGCGAGCCCGACCACCGCCGCATTGCCAAGACATGCGACGTAGGCAACGGGGAGCGCCCGCTTTTGCATCGTCATGTTGATGACAATGTTGGACGACTGCGACAACAGCGCCACGCCCTTCTCAACCCGCTTTCCGCCATGCTGGTCCGGCCACAACAGCGCACCGTCGAGATAGTTGATCACGCCATAGCAATTTGGTCCGAGGATCGGCATCTCACCGGCGGCATTAATCAGGCGTTGCTGCAGTTCCGGCTCTCCTGCTTCCGTCCAGCCGGAAGCAAAACAGATCGCCCCGCCCGCGCGCATGGCGCTAAGCTCGGCCACCACATCCACCGTCGCATGGCGGTTGACGCCAATAAACGTTGCATCCGGCACTCCGGGTAATTCCTTGAGCGACGGATAGGCCTTCAGCCCGCCAATCGTGGCTTTCGTAGGATGAACCGGCCATACCGGCCCGGCAAACCCCATTTTCCGGCATTGCTCGATTACGTTTTCGGCCCAGACCGAGCCCAGCACGGCAATGGATTTCGGGCGCAGCAGACGTTCCAGACGGTTCATGCCGCTTCCCCGATCTTGCTCGCTACAGGCAGTTCAATCTTCACCGTCAGATTTTCAAGTTCCGCGGAATACTCCACCACCGCAGAAAACCCCTTTGGCGTCAATGCGTAGATGCCTGTCGAGACGCGCTCATACCAGCCATAATGATCATCCGCCATCAGCTGCCGCGCCTTCGTGACACCGGTCTTTTCCGCAACGTGCGAGGCTTTCATAGGCCCGTGCAAATTCAACACTTGAAGCACTTTCAGCGCGTCCTGCCTGTACGATGTCACAATCCCGCGCCGCGTCGCGCCACCGTGGTTCGGGTCGCCCACCCGCTTGGCAAATTCGCGCAGCAGCCGCACCTTGCGCACCTTGGACTGGCGCGGTTTGTAGGGTTCGGGATCAGCATGCACCTCGACAAACCCGTCCTCCATACGAACTGTAATCAGCCCCAACCCAAGTCTCCGGCAAAGCGCTTTATTGTCGGCGAGCGCCTTCAGGAACTGGCGTCCAGGGCCACGCGGCACCGCCACATAAACCGCATCTGTCATCGCTTGCCGCGCGATGCCCTGATGAAACAGCGACAACGCAAAGCCGGTCTTCAATTCAACAATCAGCGGCTCCTCACCCTCACGCACAGCAACAACATCCGCCGCACCGATCTCGCCCTTGACCACATACCCCTGCCCCTCAAGCATCCGCTTGATGGGTAGGTAAAGGTCCGTTTCCTTGATCGACGGAGCTGCCATGTTTGCGTTCAGCCGCCCACGGCCCGCAGCAACGCACGCGAAATGATGTGCCGCTGAATTTCAGACGTGCCTTCCCAAATGCGCTCGACCCGAGCGTCGCGCCAGATGCGTTCCAGCGGTAGATCCTCCATCAGCCCCATGCCACCGAAAATCTGGATCGCCTCGTCAGCCACGAACGCCAGCATCTCGGTTGCCTTCAGCTTCGCCATCGACATGTCGGCTTCGGTCACCGTTCCCTGATCAAATTTCCACGCCGCTTCCCGCGTCAAGAGCTCTGCCGCCTTCAGCTCCATCGCCATGTCGGCAAGCTTGAATGATACGCCCTGAAACTTGCCAATCGCCTGCCCGAATTGCTTTCGCTCGGCCGCATAGGAAATCGCCAGCGCCAGTGCCCGCTCAGCGCGACCAAGGCAAGTGGATGCTACTTGCAAACGCGTTGCGCCCAGCCACTGGTTGGCCACTTCAAAGCCCTTGTGCACTTCGCCCAGAACCTGGGATTTTGGCAGGCGGCAGTCGTCGAATTCCAGCACGGCATTGGTGTAGCCACGATGCGAGACATTGCGGTAGCCATCGCGGACAGTGAAGCCCGGCGTGCCCTTGTCGACGAAGAACGCCGTGATCAGCTTCTTCTTGCCGCGCGGTGTGTCTTCTTCGCCCGACGCCATGAACACAATGGCAAAGTCGGCAATGTCGGCATGGCTGATGAAATGCTTGGTGCCGTTCAACACCCAGTCATCGCCGTCCTGCCGCGCCGACGCCTTCATGCCGCGCAGGTCCGATCCCGCGCCGGGCTCAGTCATCGCAAGGCAATCCCACTTCTCGCCCTTGATGCACGGGAACAGATACTTTTCGCGTTGCTCCGGCGTACCAGCCAGCAAAATGTTGGAAGGCCGCGCCACACAGGTCCAATGCAACGCATAATTCGCCTTGCCGAGCTCCTTTTCATAAAGCAGCCAAGTTGGCGTATCAAGCCCCGCCCCGCCGACATCTTCCGGCATGTTCGCCGCATAAAGTCCGGCATCAATGGCTTTGGCCTGGATCTCCTTGATGAGATCCATCCGCAAAACACCGGTGCGCTCCACTTCCGCCTCATGCGGATAGAGTTCGTTCTCGACAAACGCCCGGGTGGTTTCAACAATCAGGCGTTGCTCGTCCGACAGGCCGAAATCCATCAGTTCACGCCTTCTTCTTCACAGGCTTGTTCGCCTTGGCCTTCGCCGCCGCAGGCGAAACGCCCGCCTTCTTCGCCAATTGCTTCACATAGTCTTTGTGCAATTCGCCTGCGCCCCAGCCCTTGCCCTTGTTGGTCTTGGACAGCGCAGCCATGATCGCCACGAGGTTTTCGTCTCGTATGGCTTCCAGTTCGCGGATCGACCATTTGCTTGACTGGTCATCCGACTGGCCGGCGATCAGATCGACCAGCTCATCATTGAAATCCGGCACATCGGTCAGCTTGGTCCTCGGCCATTTGAGTCAAGGACCGAATTGGTCCATGAAGTGGCGCATGCCCGCCTCGCCGCCGGCTATCCTGTAAACCTGAAACATGCCCATCTGAGCCCAGCGAATGCCGAACCCGTAGCG
>JANMEX010000009.1:0-13385 GCA_031377485.1 Phyllobacteriaceae bacterium | reverse complement strand
ATCAATGTGTCGGTCAGGCGGCCGGGGGCGGCGTTCGGCACGCGTTGCGAGATCAAGAATGTCAATTCCATCCGCTTTGTCGGCCAGGCCATCGAGACTGAAGCCCGTCGCCAGATCGACATCATCGAGGCCGGTGGGACCATCGATCAGGAAACCCGCCTCTACGATCCGGTCAAGGGCGAGACCCGCTCGATGCGCTCCAAGGAAGAAGCGCATGACTATCGCTATTTCCCGGATCCGGATCTCCTTCCACTTGAATTTGACGACGCCTTCGTAGCCGCACTCAAGGCTGAATTGCCGGAACTGCCGGATGACAAGCGCACGCGCCTGATCACGGAGCAGGGCCTCTCGCCATACGATGCATCCGTTCTGGTCAGCGAAAAGGCGATTGCCGATTTCTACGAGGCGGCATCGGCTGGCCGTGATGGCAAGCTGACTGCGAACTGGGTTATCAACGATCTCCTCGGAGGCCTCAACAAGGCTGGCAAGTCGATTGAACAGTCGCCCATGTCTCCCGCCCAACTTGGCGGCATCATCGACCTCATCAAGGAAGGTGTCATTTCCGGCAAGATCGCCAAGGATTTGTTCGAGATTGTATTTTCCGAAGGTGGTGACCCGCGCGAAATCGTCGAGGCGCGCGGAATGCGACAAGTTACTGACGCTGGCGCCATCGAAAAGGCCGTCGATGAAATCATCGCCGCCAACCCGGAAAAAGTTGCTCAGGCCATCGCCAAGCCGACATTGGCTGGATGGTTTGTGGGGCAGGTCATGAAATCCACAGGCGGCAAGGCCAACCCCCAGGCGGTCAATGATTTGGTGAAGGCGAAGCTTGGAATTGAATAGGGAGCAAATCCCTGTTCACCTTTAACAGGTACGCGCGGCGAGAATTCTCGTTTTTCTGGTTGCCCTTCAAGTTGAAAGGTTTTTATCCGGCGGTAGAAATTGCTATTTTTCCTGGAAAATGGTTTTTATGTGCGTGGGGCCGGGCGTTGGAATTTGCGTAAGATTCCGCCAGCCATATTGCCAATGCCGTAACGGCAAAGCCGCCAATTACATCAAACAGATTGTGGGCGCCGTGAAGGAGTATCGCAGGCAACATCAACAGGTTCAAAATCAAAAATCCCGGGAAAGCATAACGGATTTCTTTTGAATACCAGACCACCAAAAGTGCCATCACTGTGTGAAAGGAAGGGAAGCCAACAATTCCACCCAACGCTGACGGATCGATGTTTGAAAGTCCTTCTTGTCCAGCCTGTGCAAGCCAGCGGCTGTAATCAGGACTAAGCACGAGATTTAACGTGTTGGAAATTTCAGGTGAAATCGTTTGAAACGCGGCGGGTGTTGATGACGGAAATAGAAACCATATGCAAATGGTCACCAAACCACCCATTATATTTGCGCTCAAAAACCTTGTAACAGTACAAGTCTTTTCCAATATGCCCAGCAGGAAGATAAGGAATACAATCTGAAAGTAAGAGCTGATGTATACTTTGCGCAGGAGGTCCGAGACTGTTGGGTGCTGAGACATAAATTGTGCATAGTTTGACCAGACAAACCCAATGTGCGCGTCAAGCCGAGCCAAATGCGCGTCGATGTTGCCGAATTCGTAAGGCAGTAGAGTATAGTTGAACAGCCGCATTGTTTGGCCCGCCAGCAAAAAGATTCCGATTGCGGTCATAGAAGTCGCAATGGAAGGAACGGGCCGGACAAGCCGATAAAATTGGCCGATTCCCAATAGAGTTACCGCAATTGTGCTGCGAAATATGTAGGCCGAGAATTCAATGTTGATATGCTTCATGGCTGCAATGCCAACGCCGAGTGTCGCCATGAGCAACAAGAAAAACAGCAGGAAATATTCGACACGTTCAAAGCGCATTATCAGGCCCTCATCAAAAGAGAGTTGTAGAAAATGAGTCCTAAGGTTGTATTAATTCTTGCGTGTGCAACCAAATATCAGGTTGTTATTGGTTGCAATCAAGGCCTTGAGATTTCTCTTGGGAACTGCGAACTGACCATGGCAGAGACCAGCATGACGCGAACCGGTACAAATGGTGGGCTTGGAATTGAGTGAATTCTTCTACATCCGCACAGCGATGGAAACAGACTTGAAAGCCGTCCAATCGCTGCTCCGCAAGGCGTGGCACGCCGCCTATGACCGGATACACGGTGCTGAGAAAATTGCAGCCGTCACCGCAGACTGGCATTCGCTGAATAGCCTCGCAGCCAATCTGAAGAAGCCTTGGTCCGAATTTCTTCTTGCGGACACCGGGGAGGGGCTTGCCGGTATGGCTTACGCATCCCAGTCGTCCGAAGACTTTGCGGTTTTGCACCAGCTTTACATCGATCCAGAAAAGACCGGGCAAAGGATCGGGTCCGAGCTGCTTGCAGAATGTTTGGAAGCTTTTCCTGAGGCAAAAGCTTTCCGCCTTGAAGTGGACGAGCAAAACCCGGATGCCAAGCGCTTTTACGAACGCCACGGTTTCCGGGAAATATCACGCACCGCCAACTGCGGGAAAGAGGGTTCCGGCATGCCTGCGATCGTGATGGAAAAGCGGTCCTAGGCCGCGTTTCCATCAGTCCAATTGCAGAAATGCAGCAATCAATCCACCTGACTCATACCCGATGTAAAATGCGGGCATGAAACATAGCAAATACTCGTCACTCTTGTTTGAGCGTCGGCAAATTTTCAATGTTGCCCAATCCGTGTTTCGGGAGAGTTCTGCCAACGACTGTGCAGGAATGGTCGACAATGCTGTTGCCGCTGTACTCACAGCAAAGCATCTTTCCAGTGGACGAACAGTAGAGGGCGTGAATCGTTGGCGCATTGTTGATGATATCCTGCTCCATCTGATGGCCACAGTCTGCGGCCGCTGCCGACTGAATTTGTCCGGCGGTGCAGCCATTACTGACCTTTTTCGGCTTTGCGTCGCCGATTGCCGGCCACATGATTATACTCACAAGGGAAGCTGCTGCGATAAAGCCCATTTTCATAATGTTATCTCCGCTTGCTGCACTTTCGTGCGATTTGTCCCTTTGACGATTGTCAAACAATTGGACGGTTGGGGCATCACCCGTGCGGGGGACAAGCAAAAATATTATTGCGATTTCAAATCTGGACGTGGCTGTGTCACCGATGCGGTGCAGCTTGAGGACGGTACGGCGCCGATCCGTATAATCCCTCCGGATGGCGTGCGCGCAATCGTCTTGCGGCGGACAAAATGCTCACCATCTGGCATCGGCACTGCATTGACGCTCAAAGTGGTACCTGCGGGCAGTGTTTTGCCAGTCGCGTTGACTACTGCGATTACTTTTTCATTCTCTATCCAACATGGCAATGAAACGCTGTTGCCAAACAATCCGTTTCGATCAAATGCGAATGCATGGTTGGCCATAAGTGTCGCGCAAAGCATAGCGACAGAAGCAGTTGCGACCGGCTTGGCGATAGCGTCCATGCGGCGACAGGCAGCCCGGAAATGCGATGCGCTCGTGATAAAATCGGACGGGGACATGCAGGCCTCCTTTGACGCTCGTTCAACTATATTCCAAACAAGAATTGCGGCATCTGCCGTGCGGGGGATGGGCCGCCTAATTTCCAGCCAGCGGCGCCGACAGGTCGCGGACCAGCAGTGCCAAATCGCGCTGGTCGCACGTGTTGGTCTTGTCAAAAATCGAAGCCAACTGCGACTTTACTGTTCCATCCGAAACACCGGAGGCCTGTGCGATTTCATGGCGCGATTTGCCGGATGCGACCTGCGCCGCCACCCGTTTTTCTGCTGCTGTCAAGCCGAACAAAGCTGCAATTGCATCCATGGCAGGATGTGGCGTGCTGCCAGAGGAAGCAATGAATATCGCCGCTGCCGCGCGTTGGGAGACCCGGTGGGAAGGATCTCGCTGCGCCAGTGGCATGACATGGGCGACGGATGGCATGGCACAGTTTGCCAACGGAACGTTTATCCCGATTGGTCCAAGCGCGAATTCGTTTTGCTGTCCAGTTTCAACCGCTTGCGTGATCGCGCGTTGTGCGTGGGAAAATGCAAAAGTCAGTTCGCCGCGCAACGAAGACAGCATTTGTTTTTCAAGCAGCATCTTTTCTGCTGCCAGGTTTGCAAAGACAATCTGCATGTCGACCGTGACGATCAATACCGGATGACTGAGCGTGTCGACGATGTCGCGAAATATCTCGCCCTTGCGTCGTTCGCTTTCGAAAAGATCGCCAATGGTCACTGCCCGGCGCACATGCGGCGAAAGGGCGGATACCATATCAAGGTCGACCTTTGTAATTTGTGGCCGATCCTTGTGCGTGACAATCACGAGATTGCCGATTCGCCCCGGCTGCTTCATCACAGGCACCCAGATGAAATCGTCAAGTTTGTTTGGCATTGCCCACTCCAGCGCCATTTTGCTGGAAAGCCAGCGTTCGCGGGTAGTTGGCCCATCAAGTTCATAAATCGAATCAACCGTTTGCGGCACATCCAGTTCCATTTTGGGAACGGCTGTGAAAAACGGCATGTCACTGTTGTAAGTCGAAAGCAGAGGAGCCAGTACCTCTGGATTGCCGCAAGCGACGGAGAAACGTGCAGATTTTACTTCAGTATCCAAAACTGCAAGCGTTGCCAGGTATCCGTCACAAAGTTGCCGGATACTGTCGAGCGTGTCCTGCCAAAGCGGAGCGTCGGGAATACAGTCGTAGATTGCACCTACAATGTCGGAAAGCCTGTCGGATGTGGCAATGGCGACCATGATGGTTCCTGCTTCAGGTTTTGGACTCTAGGCGTTCATTTTGTGTTGGCAAGAACTAACGTTGGGGAAAGTTACCAACATGAACTTGATGTCCTTAAGTCGTTAATTGCGCCCATAAGGTTCAAAGTGCCGGCGAGTTTTATTTTCCGGCCAATTTGTGCGGAGTTTGCATATTCAAAACTCTGGACTTGGAAACACGTTCAAGCCATAAGCAGGCATCATTTACGGAAGCCGGACATGAAACAGTTTTTCTTGCAGTTCTTCACTTGGTGGAATGGTCAGACACTTGGAACGCGCTTCCATACCTGGCGCAAAGGTTCGCGTGTCGGGCAAGATGAGTTTGGCAATACATATTATACCGGTGGCAAGGACTCCGAAGGGCGCACGCGCCGTTGGGTAATTTTCAGTGGCTATTCCGAAGCTACAGCCATCCCGCCGGGCTGGCACGGCTGGATGCATCACCGGACAGATGTCGCTCCATCAAGCGAGGACTATCGGCCGCGCGAATGGCAAAAGGCGCATCTTTCCAACCAGACAGGTTCTGCCAACGCCTATCGGCCGGAAGGTTCCCTGGCAAATAGTGGCCAACGGCCGAAAGTGTCTGGCGATTATGATGCGTGGACACCTGGGCGCTGAACATTTCTCCAGCTTGGCTTTGCCACAATTTACAGTTAACCGACTGTTGAGGCGGGAACAGCTATTGTGCCTGCAATTTTGAAGCGCACGGTAGTCCTGTCATGATCCTCCCGAAACTTGTGAAAACGCTGTTTGCCGCATTTTTAGCGGTCGCTGCATGTCAAGCAGCGTTGGCGCAGGACGCAACGGGTATAAAAAATGCCGTTGCGGAATTTTCCGGTCTCGACAAGATAACCGGCCGCATCATCACCTTTGATGTTTATATTGATGAAACGGTTCAGTTCGGCGCGCTACAGGTCACACCGCGCGTTTGTTATACTCGCCCTGCCTCGGAGACACCGCGCACTTCCGGATTTGTCGAAGTGGATGAAATCACACTGGATCGCAAAATTCGCCGTATTTTTACCGGTTGGATGTTTGCCGACAGTCCGGGATTGAACGCGGTTGAGCATCCCGTCTATGACGTCTGGCTGAAGAGCTGCAAGTCCAAATCCGATGTGCCACCCCCTGCAAAATAAAAGCGAATCATCAGAATCGGGTACGTCTAAAACTTCGCGTGATTTGCGACGGCGGTAGATAGCAGTTTTTCATACTTCTTGCGGGACACATCAATTGCCCCGAAGCGTTTTAAATGGTCGGTTGTGAACTGTGTGTCGAGCAGCGTGAAACCTTTCGCCTTCAAATGCTCCACAAGATAGACCAGACAGACTTTTGAAGCATCTGTCATGCGTGAAAACATGCTCTCGCCGAAGAAGGCTGCACCCAAAGACACGCCATACAATCCACCTACCAACTGGCCATGATACCATGCCTCTACGCAATGGCAGTGACCACGGCGATATAGGGAGGAATAGGCATTCAAGATGGTATCATTGATCCATGTCGAGGGACGGGATGTCTTTTCTTCGGCACAGCCCTTCATAACTTCAACAAAAGCGGTATCGAAGCGAATCTCGAACACGCCTTTGCGGATCGTTTTGGCAAGGCTGGATGGAACGTGAAATGTATTGAGCGGGATAATGCCGCGCATGTCCGGTCTGACCCAGAAGATCTCGGGGTCGTCAGCAGACTCGGCCATGGGAAATACGCCGGTCGCGTATGCCCGCAGCAAAAGCTCAGGATCAAGTGTCGAGGTCTGCTTCATTGCTTGTCCAGACGCAAAGATTCCATCGCTTTTTCTGGAAACAATTTTATGTCAGACGTTTGCGATGCCTTCGGCAGCGTCCTTTTCAGCCAGATATTTTTCCAGCCAATGAATGTCATAGTCGCCATTGGCAATATCCGGATTGCCGACCAGGTCGCGGAACAGCGGCAGGGTCGATTTGATGCCGTCAACCACAAACTCATCGAGCGCACGGCGCAGACGCATCATGCATTCCACCCGATTGCGACCGTGGACAATCAGTTTTCCAATCATCGAATCGTAATAAGGGGGGATTTTGTATCCCGCATAAACGCCCGAATCGATGCGTATCCCGAGACCACCTGGCGTGTGATAATGCGTAATCTTGCCTGGGGATGGCACGAATGTTCGCGGGTCTTCGGCGTTGATGCGGCATTCAATGGCATGGCCGGAAAACTTTATATCTTCCTGGCTCATCGACAGTCCGCCGCCCGAAGCGATTCTGATTTGCTCATGCACAAGATCGATGCCAGTGATGGCTTCGGTAATCGTATGCTCAACCTGCAGGCGGGTGTTCATCTCGATAAAATAGAATTCGCCATTTTCGTACAGAAATTCAATCGTGCCTGCTCCGCGATAGCCAAGACCGGCAACCGCGCGGGCGCAGATCATGCCTATTTTTTCACGCTCTTCTGCATTGAGCGCTGGGGAATTGGCCTCTTCCCATATCTTTTGGTGGCGGCGCTGCAGCGAACAGTCCCGTTCGCCCAAGTGTACAGCTTTTCCGGCGCCGTCGCCCATGATTTGCACTTCAATGTGGCGAGGCTTTTGCAGATATTTCTCGATATAAACTTCCGAGTTGCCGAACGCGGCACCCGCTTCCGAGCGTGCTGTGGCGAGGGCCATAGCCAACTCTTCTTCATTTCGCGCCACTTTCATGCCGCGCCCGCCGCCACCGGCAGTCGCTTTGATAATGACCGGGTAGCCGATATCTGCGCAAATCCGTGCAGCTTCGGCTTCGTCCGAAACACCGCCTTCGGAGCCTGGTACGACTGGAATACCAAGCCGCTTTGCAGTGCGCTTGGCTTCGATCTTGTCGCCCATAATTCGAATGTGATCAGCCGTCGGGCCGATGAATGTGATCTTATGCGCTTCGAGAATGTCGGCAAACTTCGCATTCTCGGACAAGAAGCCGTATCCGGGATGGATAGCGTCTGCGCCGGTAATCTCACAAGCGGCAACAATCTGGTGGATATTCAGATAGCTGTCACGCGAGGGTGGGGGCCCAATGCACACGCTTTCGTCGGCAAGCCGCACGTGCATGGCATCAGAATCCGCTGTCGAATGGACGGCGACTGTCGGGATGCCAAGTTCGCGGCAGGCGCGCAGTACGCGCAGCGCAATTTCACCGCGGTTGGCAATAAGGATCTTGTGGAACATCTGTGGCCCCGCTTATTCGATTACGATGAGCGGTTCGCCATATTCAACCGGCTGGGCGTCTTCCACAAGGATTGCTGTCACTGTTCCGGAACGCGGCGCAGGAATCTGGTTCATCGTCTTCATTGCTTCGATGATCAGGATGGTTTGCCCTTCCTTCACTTTGGTTCCGACTTCGATGAATGGCGCGGCGCCGGGCGCCGCCGAGAAATATACGGTTCCAACCATCGGCGAGGGCACGTTGTTGACGTTCGGAACAGTTGCAGCGGCCGGAGTAGCCGAAACAGATTGCATAGGTGCACTTTGCGCAGGTGCGGCGTACATTTGCGGCGCTGCCATCATCTGCGTTCCTTGACGCGAGACGCGGATGCGCAATTCTCCTTGTTCAACCTCGATTTCGGTCAGATCGGTTTCATTCAGAATTCCCGCGAGATCGCGGATTAGCGCCTGATCAATTCCAGAATTCTTGGCCGCCATGCTTGAACCTTTCTCAAACTCTATCTTCGGAAGCTTAAAGCGCTGCGAGCGCCCGAAGCCCCATGATGTAACCTTCCGATCCAAACCCAGCGATAACGCCTTTGGAAACCGGAGAAACAAAAGACTTGTGCCGGAATTCCTCCCGGGCGTGGATATTGGACAAATGGACCTCAGCAACAATTGCGCCGGAGCCCTTGATCGCGTCATGCAACGCAATCGACGTGTGCGTATAGGCACCTGGATTGATCACAACAGGTATGCCGGCAGCGCCGGCTTCCTGAATCCACGTGACCAATTCACCCTCATGGTTGCTCTGCCGGAAATCGACCGTAACTCCGAGCTTAACTGCCTCGGCATCCACAAGGGTCTTCAATCCTTCGAGTGTCATCGAACCATACACCTCAGGCTCGCGTGTGCCGAGCAGATTCAGGTTTGGCCCATTGAGGACGAGTATTGTCTTGCGCATCAAGCAGTATGCCCGGTTTCACCCACGTTCAGCCGGTATAGACGGGAAGAGAAGGCATGAAAAGGCTTGAAACACCGTTTGCCCCGTTGTTCACACGCTGTATGCCGTTTGCCCAATCGGTTTAGCAAGTCGCCTTTTGGCAAGAGCGTACGTTGGCGACTTTTTCAGACAAAACTTCAAGACCGAGAGCGCCGGGAACGACTTCGTCCTTGATCACATATGATGGTGTGCCTGTGATGTTCAGGCCAGCTGCCAAGGCATCGTTTTTTTGGAACAAGGTTGCGATTTGCTTGTCTTTCAGACCTTCGCGCAGTTTTGTTTCGTCTGCGCCCATCGATACCGCCAGGCTTATTGCGGAGTCTTCATTGGCATGGCCGGAAGTTAGCAGCGCGATATGGAAATCAGAGTATTTCTCAGGCATCAGCTTCTTGAAAGACTGGGCAACATAATGCGCCTTAACAGAATCTGGTCCAAGGATAGGCAATTCTTTCAAAACAAAGCGGATGTTTGGATCCGATTTTACCAAAGCCTGCATGTCACCAACTGCACGGCGACAATATCCGCAGTTATAATCAAAAAATTCGACGACGGTAACATCGCCTTTTGGATTGCCAATTATTGCGTCATCCGCGGAGTTAAATATGTCTTGGCTCGAATCTTTGATGGTTTTATTCTGGGCGACTTTGCTTTCTTCGTTGCGCTTGTTTTCCAGCGCAGTCTGAATCTCAAGTATGATCTCCGGATTTTTCAGCAGGTAGTTTTTAACAATTGCCTCAACCTCGGCAGTACTGGCTTGCTGGGGGGCTGCAACAATTTCTGGTTCTTTCACGTCGTGTCCAGAGGACTTGGTCTGGCCGGCAAAGTAGCCGAGACCCAAGCTTGCACCACCAAGCAGCGCAGCTGCGACGACAATTAATCCGGTCTTGTTCATGTCCGCTCCCAAATTTTCATTCGTACTAACCGGCCTACGGGTTCCGGCAAAAGGTTTCATTTGTCAGTCGTCAGATAGGCAGAAAAGGTTCAAATTGAATATCAACCTTTTGTCCCGGATTTGATGATGTCGCCAGATTTAAGCCAGCCAGGCGATCCTTTTTTGAAACCCTGCTGCGCCCGAGCAGCAAATTGGCGGGCGTCATTGATAGCGCCGTTGTAGAAATACATTTGCGCCGTTGCGAGCAGCGCATCAGATTCGCGCCCGCTTTGGCTGTAGGCACGAGCCAAAAACTCGTAACCCAGCGCATTGGTTTTGTCGCGGTTCAGCGCTTCGGTCAATTCGCGAATTGCGCCTTCTGTGTCACCGGCGAGGAGAAGTGATTGTCCAAGGCCAACTTGGATTGTGCCGTTTTTGCCGGGGTCGAGTTTCAAAGCAGCCCGATAGGCTTTGGCAGCTTCTGCTGGCTTGTTGGCCTTGAGCAGGATTTCACCGCGCAATTCTTGCACATACCCATTTTTCGGAAGCTCCTTGGAAAGCGCGTCCAATTTTTTGAGTGCTTCCTTGGAAGACCCATGCAGATATGTGGTTATGGCCTCACCATACCGCAAACCAATATTGCCTGGTTTATCGCGGAAAAGCCGGCGGACCGTGTTTATATTGCCACCATAGGCGGCCACTTTGGCGCGGGCCAGATCGTGACGGGCTTGCAGGGCAGGTGCATCCACTTGACCAAAGTAGGGGCTCTCTTCCGCCAATGTGGTCAGATTTGCGATGCGTTCACGTGGCAGCGGATGGCTAACTCTGTATGGATCAATTTGTGCTCCTGAGAGGGCCAGGGCTGTCTGAAAGCGCTGGAAAGTTACTAGCATGCCACGCGCTGATTGTTTCGTTTTGTTGAGGTAGGTTACGGCCGATCTGTCGGCTGTAATCTCTTCGGTGCGTTGATAGGCAAGAACAGACCGGCGCGCAAATTCTGCGGAACCGGCGGCAATGCCTGCACCGGCTGTACTCGTACCTTTGCTGCCGCTTGCTGCGCCCGCGACCGCCGCACCCATGCCCACTATTCCGGCGATGGTTGCCATTTTTCCGGCAGCTTCGAGTTTTTGCCGCAGTTTTTCTTGATGGCCCCCTGCCAAGTGACCGATTTCATGGGCCAGAACACCAATGACTTCGTTGGGTGTGACAGCAGTCATGATTGTTCCGGTATTGATATAAATGCGTCGTCCATCGACAAATGCGTTGAATGACGGATCGTTAATCAACACGATTTCGGTGACACCTCTTATTCCGGCGACCGCTAAAAGTGGCTTGGCGTAGTCGAACATCAATCGCTCGATTTCCGCGTCTCGAATTACGGGGACATTGGCTGCGTTAGATGAGAAGAGCGATGCAGACAAGAATATTGCCGCGCCGGATATCACGCTGACAATACCGCGCCCAACTCTTCGTTTCTTTATTACCAATGCCATATCAATCAGTATCCAAGATTTTCGTCCATTTAAAGTCACGGTGCGTGTGATCATGAACTTGTGATAACAGCGCCAATCGGGCATTTGTGCGGCGCATTCGCACATCGAGGATCGTTGGTGTTCGCTAACGAAAAGACATTGGAGTTTGCATGACGTTTGTTTCTCGCAGAAGCGCAGTGGAACCATTTCATGCAATGGATGTGCTTGCCAAGGCCAACAGAATTGCGGCCGCAGGCCATCCGGTAATATCAATGGCAGTGGGGCAGCCCGCCGATCCCGTGCCAGATCCGGTGCGTCGAGCAGCGGAGCGTGCGCTGGCGAATGGACGGATTGGATACACAGACTCGCTTGGGTTGCCCGAACTGCGCGATGCGATCAGTGCACATTATCTCAATTCATATGGCATCAACGTGGACCCAGCGCGGATCGCGGTAACAAGTGGATCTTCTGCCGCATTCAATCTGGCGTTTCTCGCGATGTTCGACGTGGGCGATCGTGTTGCGATCACCCGTCCCGGATATCCGGCATATCGCAACATCATGAAGGCGCTTGGACTGGAAGTCGTCGAGATTCCCGTGGATGAGAACTCCGGGAATCTTTCATCTGAGCGTTTGGTGGATGAGCACAGGCGAGGCAAGCTAAAAGGCTTGTTGTTTGCGAGTCCGGCCAATCCCACCGGGCAGACCATCAGCGTTGATGAAATGGACCGGCTTGTTATTACTGCGGAAAGTCTTGGTATTTCAGTAATTTCCGACGAAATCTATCACCGTCTCAACTATTCAGGTGATGATCATACTGCGCTTTCGATAAGTTCGAACGTTGTCATAATCAATTCGTTTTCGAAATACTACTGCATGACGGGTTGGCGTATCGGCTGGATGGTTTTGCCGCAGCAGCTTGTCCGTCCGATCGAGCGCATCGCGCAAAGCCTTTACATTTCGGCACCGGAATTGTCCCAACATGCGGCCATTGCTGCCTTTGGGTGTACGGCTGAAT
Source organism: Phyllobacteriaceae bacterium (assembly GCA_031377485.1). Classification (GTDB taxonomy): domain Bacteria; phylum Pseudomonadota; class Alphaproteobacteria; order Rhizobiales; family Rhizobiaceae; genus JANMEX01. The sequence continues at coordinate 1,107 of JANMEX010000009.1, read as the reverse complement.
ATGAGGCGATCCGGCATCGCTATTTGGCAAATCGCACTTTGCTTTCAGATCGTCTTCCAAAATTCGGCTTGAAATTGGCCGCACCAATGGATGGCGCTTTTTATGCATGGTGTGATGTCTCGCAACATACCAACGACTCTATGGCTTTTGCCAATTTGCTATTGGAAAAGACCTTCGTCGCTGCGACCCCAGGGCATGACTTCGATCCGGAAAATGGTCGAAAATACATGCGCTTCTCCTACGCGGGACGCCATGAGGATATGGTTGAAGCGCTCGACCGGATTGAGCGATTTCTTCTATAAAATCTTGAGTTACATATAAAAGGCCGGGATAATTATCGGCCTTTTAATTTGTAAAGTCGTTATCTCAGAAGAAACCGCGGCGTTGCCACCAGCCACCTTTGCGAGGTTTCCCCTCGGTCGGCGCTTCTTCAGCTTCTGCGGTCGTTGTTGTGATTGTAGGCTCGACTGCCGCCTCAATGACCGGTGTCACTTCAACGGGCACTGCCTTGCGGCGTGAAGCACGTGGTTTTGGTGCTGATTTGGTTTCAGCTGGCACTTCTTCAGTCTGTACCACCTCAACCGCACCTACGTCCGCCGCGACCATTTCTGGTGTCGCTTCAGAAGCTTCGACCTTGCGCTTACGGCCACGCGGTTTCGCTACTTTCACTGCAGGTTCTGCAATTACAGTGTCAACAACTGGCGGAACAATTTCTGCTTCGGTTGTAACAGTTTCAGCTAGCGCCTCCGGTGATGCTTCAATGGAAGTGTCTTCAGATCCATCTTTATTACGACGCCCGCCGCGACGTCCTCGACGGCGCTTCTTGCGCTCGCGTTCGGCGTCATCGTCACTTTCGGATGGGGCTGCAACAGATGTTGATTCTGCGCCGACGGCTTCATCGGAAGCTTCGTCGTCACCTTCTTCTTCACCGGATTCGTCTGAATTGTCAGCTGAACCTTCGATCAATACACCGTTCTGGTCGCGCTGCTCTTCGCCGCGGTTGCGACCGCGCCGACGGCGACGGCGCTTGCGACGCGGTTCTCCATCTGCGTTGCCGTTGCCGTTGCGCGGCTTCTCTTCGGCTTTCGGCTGTGCGACGACTTCTTC